>NZ_JBBAKG010000037.1:3487-7514 GCF_040403615.1 Haliscomenobacter sp.
CCATTAAAATGATGGGGCAGGTAACTGTCTATGGCTGGATCCCACACCTCGGCGTCAATGCCATTGAGGATACCCGAACACTTGATGGATTCTGCCCGCAGCAAGCCTTCCAGCCCATTGGAAGAAACCATCAGCTCCTTTAAATAAGTTTGAGAAACGGTGGTTACTTTCCATGCGCATTTAATCGCTGATGCCAAAGGATTGATCACCCCGCCCCAATCGATCATTCCGGACGCACTGGCCTCAAAGGCAGGAAGAAGTACGTGTTTGTCCCAACCAAATGAGCCGTGGTACTCGCCATTGTGGATGGTAAAAACGGTGGGTATATTGCTGATGGAGCGGTACTCCAAACTGTGCTGGAGCATAAACGGAATCAAACCCGAATGGTGATCGTGGCAATGAATAACCGCAGGTTTTTCGGGCATGTTCAACACCCAGTTCAATACCGCTTGCTGAAAATACACCCAGCGTTCGGCATTGTCGTTGTACCAACCAGTAGCATCGCCATAAATCCCCGGGCGATCAAACTTGCCGGGCAAATTGATCACGTACAAAGGAAATCCCAGGCTATCGTTTTGTTCTTTTTCAACTGCGAATGGATAATATACATTGTGGAGGCGAAAGGCCCCGGTATACACCAATTCAAACTGTCTGGCCTGAAACCAGGGCAGTTGATACTTAGGAATCACGGCAGCAGATGGCCAGCCACGGTGAATCAGGTATTTTGGGAGTGCACCTACAACATCACCCAAACCGCCTGCTTTGGCCGCCGGATAACATTCTGCACTGACGTGAAGTATTTTCATGGCAGAGTACGTGTTCGTGTTTTGTTGGGATGAAACCACCAATGGCGTTCCCAACAATCGTCAGTGCTAAAAATAGAATATTATTGGAGAAAAAAAGCAGGAAGGAGAAAATAAAATTTGGGAAAACGATAGGGATTTAAGTTTTAGGGTTTTGTGTTTCTGGTTTTGGGTTTTAAGTTCTGGATTGCACCCAATTTTGCCCAACTGATCAAAATTGGATGCAATCCAGAACCCCAAAACCTAAAAACTACTCTTGTACTGGTGGTGGTGCCTGTACTTTTACTTTTTTTCCTTTCTTCGGACGGACGTTGCCGTATGAACTCATAAAGAGCTTGCCCCGGAGGCTTCTTTTATCACCTTTTCCCATGGTTTTTAAATTTTGTTGGTTTAAAGGCTGCAAAGGTAGGTGTTTTTTAGGAATTTGGAACGGAAACCATTGGGAATTGCTATTTGATGTAGCTCTGCTTTTTACCTTTGTTCTCATTGCTCACTTTACCACAATCTTCATGCCAAGAGCTCAAGCCCATTCAACCCTGATTCGCAACGAAGCCCAGCGCCTGGGGTTCGCTCAGGTGGGCTTTGCCAAAGCGGAATTCATGGACGCGGAAGCGCGCCGCCTGGAACAGTGGTTGGAAGCAGGCATGCACGGCCAAATGCATTACATGGCCAATCATTTTGACAAAAGGGTGGATCCTACGCAATTGGTGCCCGGCGCCAAATCTGTGATCAGTTTGGTCTACAACTACTACAACCCGGAGGTACAAGAAGATCCAACTGCACCTAAGATTTCCCAGTATGCTTATGGCCAGGATTACCATTTCGTGCTTAAAGATAAGCTCAAAGCTTTACTGCATTTTATCGAGCGTGAAATCGGAGCAGTAAGCGGGCGGTGTTTTGTGGATTCTGCCCCTGTTTTGGAGCGGGATTGGGCCAAACGCGCCGGAATGGGCTGGATTGGCCGCAATACCCTGTTGATCAATCCCAAGGCAGGATCGTATTTTTTTTTGGCTGAAATCATTTTGGATCTGGAATTGGAATACGATGCGCCCATGCGAGACTACTGCGGTACTTGCCGGCGCTGTATTGATGCCTGTCCTACCGAGGCCATTTCGCCCGAAGGCTATTTGGTAGATGGCAGCAAATGCATTTCCTACCTCACCATTGAGTTGCGTGAAGCTATTCCGGATTCATTCAAAGGCAAAATGGACAACTGGATGTTTGGTTGTGACGTCTGCCAGGATGTATGCCCCTGGAACCGCTTTTCGAAACCCCATCAAGAACCTGCCTTTGATCCACACCCGGATTTAATGAGCATGCGCAAGCAAGATTGGGAAGAAATAACCCAAGAGGTGTTCAAGCAGGTTTTTCAACATTCGGCGGTAAAGCGCACCAAATGGGAAGGACTTACGCGCAACATTGCTTTTTTGAAAGGAGAAGATTGAGGGATTAAATAAGAATGTATGTTTATTTTTCGAAATTGGATCGAATAAATAACAAAAAAACGCTAAGTTTCCTGCTCTTTTGTCTGCAAGTACGAAAAATCAAGCTCATGCACCGCGAAATTCACCACTGGTACAGCCCCAATTTGAACAAACACATGGAAATTGCCATGTACGGCCACTATGGTTTTGGCCTCTTGTTGTTGCCAACTGCCGGTGCCGACTACCTCGAATATGAGCGCTTTCACCTGATTGAAGCGATTCAACCCTATATTGAAAGCGGCAAAGTAAAAGTATTCTCCATCAACAGCATCAACTCGGAAGCCTGGCTCAATGACCACATGAACCCCGTGCACAAAGGGATTCGGCACCAACAGTTCAATGCCTATGTAGAGCAAGAGGTAGTGCCATTCATCAAAGGAAAAACCAGTGAAGATACCCCCATCATTACAGCCGGGGCATCATTGGGGGCGTTGCACTCCGCCAATTTGTTTTTCCGGCGACCTGATTTGTTCCGTGGAGTGATTGCCATGTCTGGGGTTTACGACCTCACTGCTTACAGCAAAGGCCATTACGACGACAACGTGTATTACAACTCGCCTTGCCATTATTTGCCCAACCTCACCGATGAACATGCATTGCATTTGCTGCGTACTTCGGGGCACATCCATTTGTTATCAGGCTCTGGTGATTATGAAGACCCACAAGCCAGCCGC
The DNA here is from genome assembly GCF_040403615.1 of Haliscomenobacter sp. Classification (NCBI taxonomy): domain Bacteria; kingdom Pseudomonadati; phylum Bacteroidota; class Saprospiria; order Saprospirales; family Haliscomenobacteraceae; genus Haliscomenobacter; species Haliscomenobacter sp. The sequence continues at coordinate 6,449 of NZ_JBBAKG010000037.1, forward strand.
AATTTGTCCCACATCCTGAGTCAAAAAGCCATCCCCCATGAATTGGACATTTGGGGAAAAGACATCAAGCATGATTGGCCTACTTGGCGAAAAATGCTACCTTTGTATTTAAGTAGTAAATTTTAAATATTATAAATATGATTCATGTTTCCTATCAAATTTCTGAAAAAGAATTCAAACGATCAGTACGGGGACTTTGGATTTCAAATCGCATCTGGATTTACGCAGCAATTGCCTGTGTATTCTTAGTTGCAAACTTAACGATGAGTGACATTGAAGGACAATATAAAATAGTAGCTTTATCTTGGATGCTTCCTTTGGTTTTAATTGTTGTCCTATTTTTAATTATCTATAGTTTTAGCTTAAGTCGAGCATACAAACAAACTCCATTAAGCAAAGGAGAACTGAAATATACCTTCAGTGAGGAAGACATCGAGTATGACGCGCCAGATTCCAGTGGTAACCTAAAATGGAGTGCCTTGAAAAAAATCAAGGAATCCAAGGAGTTCTTTTATCTGTACACAACCAACGTTACTGCCATTATTATTCCCAAAAGGGCTTTCAATATTGAAAGTGACCTTAATGCGTTTAGAAGTTTGGTTGTTTCAAAAAACCTGCTAAAACGCTAATTTTCAATTGAACCAATGCGCATAGATTCACATCAACATTTTTGGAACTACAGCCCCGAAACCCATGCCTGGATCACTGACGAAATGAACCTGATCCAGCGAAATTTTTTACCACAAGACTTGCAACCTGAATTGGAGCGCCAGAAAATCGACGGTACCATTTTGGTTCAAGTAGATCAAAATGAGGCGGAAAACCACTTTTTTTTGGAGTTGGCTGCGCAAAATCCATTCATCAAAGGAACGGTGGGATGGGTAGATTTAAAAGCGGACAACCTTGAGGAGCGCCTGACTTTTTACAAAAGTTATCCGGTGCTAAAAGGATTTCGGCACATTGTACAAGCAGAAAGCGATCCGTATTTTTTGCAAAACCCAGCCTTTCGGCAAGGCATTGCTACGCTGAGTAAATACGGCTACACCTACGATATTTTGGTTTACCC
>NZ_JBBAKG010000037.1:7614-19256 GCF_040403615.1 Haliscomenobacter sp.
TGAAGGAAACACCTGAATCATTCCGATTTTTTGAAAATCCAACTATCGAGCAGTAGGTTTCAAGAAATTGGAATGGTTCAGGTGTTTCCTATCAAAATCAAACTTGTTGCGATCCTTTCTGATCAGTTTTTCAAATACACTTCTACATGCCGATTCTCGGTAATTTTCACCCGGTTTTTAGCGGACATGGTTGGTCTTTCTTCACCAAAATCCTGTAGCCAGATTCGATCATCGATCAATCCTTTGGTACTCAAATAGCTTTTGATGTTTTTTGCGCGGCGCATCGACAAGGATTTAGGGTCTGGTTCTTTTTTGTCTGCATATCCAGCCAATAAGAAAGACATTCTGCGGCGGAGAAAAAAGCGGGTCATCCAATTCAATTCTTTTTGCGTTCTTGCACTTACGCCATCGCTTTGCTCGCCAAACTGAACGTAACGCAACGGAATAGGGATGTCTTGGGCAACCATTTCTGAAATACCAATCGTAATGGGGTTTTCAACCAACCTCCCAACGTCTGGAATGGAGTCCAAATCAAGCTCAACATAAGTAGAATAAATGTCGGGATCATCCGCATAAATGATGGCGTACTTCGATTTTCCGGCAACGCTCAACAATAAAAATTCACCATTGGCATCCGATCGAGTCGAGTCGATTACCCGCTCAGTTTGGGCATCTACCAACTTTACCCAAGGCGATTTTTGGTATTTCTCGATTTGCCCTTTGATGATTTTTACCCGGCGTGGTCGATCGTAAGAAGGCAACTCTTGCATGAATAGATCACGTGATAATCCTGTTGTGTTAAGTGAAGTATAGGCTTGTACGCCGTTGGAACTGATGCTTAGTCCCTGGGTAAAATCATCACTGAAGCCATTGATCTGTTTGCCCAATGGCTTGGGTACACTCCAGTTGTGCCAGGTACTGTCGAGTCTGGTGGTCACCATCAGGTCTTGCTCTTCGAGTCCAAAGTTGCCATAAGAAGTAAAATAAAGCGACTCTCCGTCGATGTGCAAAAATGGCGCCCGTTCCTGCCAGGGAGTATTCACAATTGAATTGAGCAGGGAGGGTTCGCTCCAGGTTTTGGTTTTAGGGTTAAATATGGAGATGTACAAATCAATGTTGCTCTCCGTCAATAATGGAAAAGAATCCAGTGCCGCTTCATAAATCAGTACTTGGCCGTTCTCAGAAAGGGTGCCTCGTCCTATCCAGGAAAATGAATTGATAGCACTTGAAACCGGACTTGGGTTTGACCATGCCTTATCATTGCCATTGCGGGCACTCAAACAAAGTTTGTGGCCTGATTTCAGGAGCATCAGGTTTCCATGCAGGGCCAAAGATAGAGGCAGTTGATCTTCTTTGCCCGATAATGCAGGGATTCGGGTAGGAACAGTCCAGCTTGTATCGGCTTTTTCACTTGCGTAAATATCTAAGGTGGGGGTTTCTTCTCCATTGGTTTCTGACGCAAAATAAAGTACCGAAGCATCCAACTTGATTACAGGGGAGTAATCGTCCATTTTGGTTGAAGCAGCTAGTTTTTTGTAAGCCAGATTTTCCTCAGGAAGAGTAAAAGCGTGGACTGTGGTTGCAAACCAAATAGAATCTTTATTGAGGATGCCAAAAGAGGGAACACAAGCGGTGTCGCTTAAGTATGGGTAGAGCGGTTGGGCATAGCGGGTCAACTCAGCGGCTAAAGGCCAGGAGTGCTTTTCGTGCAATAGCTCGAGGCATTCCGTAAGTACCCAATAACTCCGGTTGCTGGGGGCGGTTGTTTTGAGGTAGTTTTTAATCAGCTTAACCAGTTCTTCATCGGAGATACCAAGGGTGAAATCCCCCCTCAACCATTTACTTGATTGTTGGGTTTCGAGCCACCTTTCCCGATTCTTTGCATCCAAAGCCTCCGCTTGAGCAACCAGGTCGGCATTTACAGGTTGTTCAAATGCATACGAGATGACCTGATCTAGGTTACTCCGAGGGTGATCATACATGAAATTGAGTAAACTTGAAAGCTGGTGGGTTTGCAAAGAATCTTTGAATTCACTCCAATAGCAATCATTGCAAGACCAATGAATGGGCAAATCTTTGCAAAAGCCTGGAAAATCTTGTAAGGGATAATCACGACAGTAAGCAAAGAGAATGCGGTAGACAAATTTGCGATCTGTAGCCAGACGCAGGCGGTTGGTTGATTTACGATGTTGTAAATAAATGGAGCGCAACGTAGCGTAGTCCTGAAATTTGTAATTGCTTCTAGTAAGTGAATCTTCAACAATGTCGTACCGATGAGACAAACTACTTGACATCTCTTGTCCCATCTCGGCTTTAAAATCATCAAGTACCAGAACGGAATCGCTTTTTTGAGCCAACTTTAAAGCTAGAGTCTGTAAGTTTCCGATTGCAGTTTGAAAATCTCGTGCCACGATTCCTTTCTTCTTAAAGCGTTTAGCATACTTCTCTGGCAATGCATTGAAACCTTTTAATGCATTGGATAATTTTTGATAAGTTGGCAAAAGCGCATTGAAATTTTTGGCATCTCGGAGTTCCTTGGTATGAAGTTTGTAAAAACCATACTCCACAGCATCCTGTTGAGAAGGTTTGCCTGATGCCCGGATGAAGGCGATTTCAGCTTTTTCTGGTTTCTTTTTTTCGAGAAGTTTGAAGCCTTTGAAGACTTGTGCATGAACGGAAATTGCCTGAATGCAGAGCATTAGGCAAAGTAGGGGATAGAACGACCTTTGCATGGAAAAACTGGATTTAGAGGAATGGATTCAAATGGGTTAATTCTCCATGCAAATATGCAAAAGTTATATACAAAAATTAACAATTTTAGGAAATAGAAAAATGAATTTTTTTTCAAATAAAGAAATTTAACTATACGTGATCCATTAATATTTTCGGTGTATTACAAGCCTCACAACCCCTCCAACACCTTTTTTACCACCGCCTGCGCTGCCCAAGTCCGGTTATTCGCTTGCTGAATTACAATTGAATTGGGGCCATCCAGTACTGCATCTTCCACTACTACATTGCGGCGTACGGGGAGACAGTGCATAAAGTAAGCATTGTTGGCCCAATTGGTCAATTTATCCTGGGTGATGCGCCAGGCTTCATCCTTGTTGAGAATCTGGCCGTATTCTGTGTACGAAGACCAGTTTTTGGCATAAATGAAATCTGCGCCTTCAAAAGCTTTTTCTTGATCGTATTCCAGGGTTACGCCATTCATGAATTCATCAGCCAATTCGTAGCCTTGTGGATTGGTTACTACCAAATCCACATCGGCAATCTTCATCCATTCCACAAATGAATTGGGTACAGCCTGGGGAAGCGCCCGCACGTGAGGGGCCCAACTGAGTACCACCTTTGGTCGGTCTTTCTTTTTAAATTCCTCAATGGTAACTACATCTGCCAACGACTGCAAAGGATGGCGGGTGGCCGATTCCAGGCTGATCACCGGAGCACTTGCGTATTTTTTGAAGGCCTCGATCACTTGTTCGGAGTAGTCCTTTTCACGGTCTTTCAAACCGGGAAAAGAGCGAATCCCAATGATGTCGGCGTATTGACTAACCACCGCTGCTGCTTCTTTGACGTGCTCGGCACTTGGGCCGTCCATGATGGCGCCTTCTTCAAATTCCAGCGTCCAACCCTGATCGGCGTTCATGCTGATCACTTGCATGCCGAGGTTCAGTGCAGCCTTTTCGGTACTCAGGCGGGTACGCAAACTGGGATTGAAAAAAAGCAATACCATCGTTTTGTCCTTGCCTGCATCCCGGTACATGAAAGGATCAGCTTTGATGTTGCGGGCCAGTTTTACCAGTCCCGCCAGATCGGTTGCGTCTTTAGCAGATGTGAAGTCTTTCATACTTTACTCCAATTGAAAATTTATTCCAGCTCCAGCTTGTTGAGGGCTTGATCCAGTTTTTCCGTAAATAAATCCACCTCTTTGATGCCCAGACAAAGGGCTGGCAGCAGGCGGATGACGTTGGGATTGGAAGAAGAACCCACAAAAACCTTTTCGTCAAACAAGAGGTTTTTGCGCAATTCAGCGGTGTTGAAATCAAACTCCATTCCGACCATCAATCCTTCGCCGCGAATCTCTTTAATTAATTCCACTTTTGCCAACTCATCTAGCAAATAATTGCCTACTTCCGCCGCATTTTGGATGAGTTTTTCCTGATACAATACTTCCAGTACCGCAATCGACGCGGCACAAGCGAGGTGGCTTCCGCCAAAAGTAGTACCCAGCATGCCGTGTTTGGCCTTAAATTTTGGATGAACCAGCACGCCTCCTACCGGAAAGCCATTGCCCATTCCCTTGGCCATGGTGATCAGGTCTGGTTCAATTTCGGGTACGTGCTGGAATGCAAAGAAGCGCCCACTGCGTCCGTATCCCGATTGAACTTCATCGAGAATCAATACCGTATCGTGCTTGTGGCACAGCGCTTGCAACTCTTGCAAGAAATGCGGATTGGGCACATAAATGCCGCCAACGCCTTGAATGCCTTCAATGATTACGGCGGCTACATCGCCTTTGGATATGCTTTTTGCTACAGCATCGAGGTCATTCCAGGGCAAAAAGTCTACGGGGAAAGTTTTGTTGATGGGCGCCTGAATATAGGGGCTGTCCGTAACATTCACCGCTGCTGAGGTGCGTCCGTGAAAGCTTTTTTTGAAGGCCACGACTTTGGTACGGCCATTGTGAAACGAGGCCATCTTGAGGGCGTTCTCATTGGCTTCAGCACCGGAATTGCATAAAAACAAGTTGTAACTGTCGCAACCAGAGAGTGCACCTAATTTCTGTGCCAACTCCATTTGCAGGTCATTCACGATGGAGTTGGAATAAAATCCGAGGGCATGCAACTGCTTCGTGATTTTGGCAATATAATGTGGATGCGCATGGCCGATGGAAATCACCGCGTGGCCACCGTACAAGTCCAGATAGGCCTCGCCTTTTTCGTCATACACATAATTGCCTTCGCCCCGCACGGGCTTGAGGTTGTAGAGTGGATATACGTCGAAGAGTTTCATTTTTCTTTTTTTTCCACGAATAAATTCGTGGGTTGGGATGATGGTATGGCCTCCCACGGCTAAAGCCATGGGGTGGCTGACTTAAAACGCGACTGACTTTAGGTTGAGGCCAGTCTTTTCTGGCAAACCGAAAATCAGGTTCAGGTTTTGGACAGCTTGACCGGAAGCACCTTTGGTCAGGTTATCGATGGCACTGATGATGAAGGCTTTGTTGCCGTGCTTTTCCACGTGTACCAGGCATTTGTTGGTGTTGACAACTTGCTTGAGGTGCGGGTTGGGCGCGCTAACAAAGGTAAAGGGTTCGTCAACGTAGGTTTGAGCGTAGAGTTCGTTCAATTCTGTTTCGCTCAGCTTGCAGTCCAGGTACATGGTGGCCAGGATGCCGCGCGTAAAATCGCCGCGGAGGGGAATGAAATTTAATACTCCTTCAAAGCCGGGTTGTGCCTGGACGAGACTTCGTCGAATTTCACCCAAATGTTGGTGATCGAAAGCTTTGTACACCGATAAATTGCTGGCCCGCCAACTGAAATGGGTGGTTGGGCTGGGCGCGTGTCCTGCACCCGTTGATCCAGTAGTTGCGTTGATGTGTACTTCAGTACCCAGCAAACCTGCTTTGGCCAAAGGCAACAAACCCAATTGAATAGCGGTTGCAAAACAGCCAGGATTGGCGATGCGCTTACTCCCTTGGATCGCCGAGCGATTCAATTCCGGCAAACCATATGCCCAGGAATCCTCCAGGCGAAAATCATTGCCCAGGTCGATGACGGCAACTTGATCGGGAATGGCGTCTTGGGCCATAAATGCTGGAGATTGCCCGTGCCCCATGCACAAAAACAGCACATCTACATCGGTTGACAATTCCGCGCTGAATTTGAGGTTGCACTCTCCCAAGAGGTCATCATGGGTTTCGTACACGTACTTGCCAGCTTGACTGGCACTTTGTACAAAACTTATTTCTACTTCGGGATGGTATTGCAAGATGCGGATGAGTTCACCTGCAGTGTAGCCACCGCCACCGATTATTCCAACTTTGATCATATTTTATGGGGTCTTAGGTTAAAACCCAAGACGTTATTTCTTGTGTACAGAATGGAAGATCTTCGTTTGGTTGCCCAGGATCTTCGTAAACCCTTTCACGTCTTCTCCGCTGAAGCCTTTGTTCATTTCTCCGTAGTGGCCAAAGGCGGAGTTCATCAAATCGTTTGGTGATTCAATGCCTTGTAGTTCGAAGCGGTAGGGCATCAATTTTACCCAAACTTTGCCCGAAACGTATTCTTGCGTATCTTCCAGGAAGGTCTCGATGTTGCGCATGACCGGATCCAGAAATTGCGCTTCGTGCAGCATCATACCGTACCAGTTGCCCATTTGGTCTTTCCAGTACTGCTGCCACTTGGTGAGGGTGTGCTTTTCCAGCAAGTGGTGTGCTTTGATGATGATGAGCGGGGCAGCAGCTTCAAAACCAACCCGTCCTTTGATGCCGATGATGGTATCACCTACGTGGATGTCGCGACCAATGGCATATGGCCCTGCCAATTGTTGCAGCGCCTGAATGGCTTCAGTAGGGTGGGAGTAGCTTTGGCCATTGACCAGTTGCAACTCTCCTTTTTCAAACTGGAGTTCTACCACTGAAGGTTCTTTTTCAGTAAGTTGGGTTGGGTAAGCCTCTTCGGGCAGTGATTTTTGAGAAGTGAGCGTTTCTGCTCCGCCCACGCTCGTGCCCCAAATGCCCTGGTTGATGGAGTATTTGGCTTTTTCCCAGTTCCAATTGTAACCGTTTTCGATCAGGTAATCAATTTCAGCCTGACGAGACAGTTGCATGTCGCGGATTGGGGTAATGATTTGCAGGTTTTGCCCCAATACGTTGAAGGCCAAATCGAACCTTACCTGGTCATTGCCCGCTCCTGTACTGCCGTGCGCTACCGCGCCTGCACCGATTTCCTGGGCATATTTGGCGGTTTCGATGGCCTGAAACATGCGTTCAGCGCTTACCGATAGGGGATAGGTATTGTTGCGCAATACATTCCCAAAAACCATGTAGCGGATGCACTTATCGTAGTAATCGGTTAAGGCATTGGCTACCCGAAAACTTTTGGCACCCAGCGCAAGCGCGCGTTCTTCCATGGTTTTCAGTTGTTCTACGCTGAAACCTCCTGTGTCAACAGTGAGGGCATGAACTTCTAATCCTTTGTCTTTGGTAAGGTGAAGGATACAATACGAGGTGTCTAGCCCACCACTGTAGGCCAGTACAACTTTATGATTAGACATTGGCAACAACAATTAGGTCTGATAAATCATGTTTCATTTGCTCTACCTCATTTTTGGAAGGCGCGAGCATGGCGGTACACAGGCACATCCGGCGCTGGTTGCGCTCCAGAATATCGAAATTTGGACAGCTTTTGCAGCCTGCCCAAAATGCTTCATCCTGAGTGAGCTCCGAAAAAGTAACCGGTTCGTACCCCAAGGAAGAGTTGATTTTCATTACCGCCAGGCTGGTGGTAATGCCAAAGATACGCGCATGAGGGTACTTGTCTCGCGACAATTCAAAAATGCGCTCTTTGATGCGGGTAGCCAATCCGTAACGGCGGTAATCCGGGGCAACAATCAAACCGGAGTTGGCCACGTATTGACCGTGACTCCAGGTTTCGATGTAGCAAAAACCCGCAAACTTGTCGCCTTGCAATGCGATAATTGCTTTGCCTTCGTGGATTTTTTTGATGATGTATTCGGACTTGCGCTCCGCGATACCAGTTCCACGGGCTTTGGCAGATTCACGCATTTCGTTGCAGATTTCTTCTGCATACTTTACATGCTCGGGTTGGGCTACCTCAACGATAAATTCCATTTCAGTCATTAAAGGTTTTACAGGTTTTTCAGGCCTGGATTTGGGTGAACAAAAAAACAAGCACACGCTCAAATCTGCATTTGTGTTGACGACCTTGTAAAAGTTAAACAAACTTTTGGTTTGCGCACACTTTAGCAATTTGCCATCAGGCACATGCATCTGAAAAATACAACTTTCTTGGTGGTATTTGGTAGGGAATTACATCCTACCCCGGTGGGTAAAGAAATATAGTCACGCCCCCAAAGGGCGACGTGTGAAACGACGGCGGTATGGCGTAAAGGTAATATGTATAGTCAGTTCGTTCATTGTGAGAACAAAAGTACGTTTCAGTGAACTGGAATGCAATATTCAAGGTCTTTTTTTTGGTTGTTTTTGAAAATATTAACGAAATACATTGGTTTGGACGGAACACTGGATTTGAAGTAGCGGTTTTTACGCTGGTTTAAATGGATTTTAACAAAAATATTTATCTTTCAAGTCTTGAGTTGGTATTTGTTAACCTTTCCCACAAATTTTACGAAGATGTTGTACTACTATCCTTTTCCATCCCGACTAAAATGGATTTCTCACCCTTTCAAAAGAGGCTATGAGTTTGTAGACGAGGGTGGTCAGTACATGGGAAAAATGCAATTCTCAACTTTTGGAAAGACCATCCAATCAGAATTGAATGGAATCGTCGTCAAATTTATATTGGAAGGCGTCTTTTTGAGGAAAGTACAAATTTTTGATGAAAAGGATCAGCATCTGGGTTATATCCAATTGTCTTTATTTGGCAAATCAATCATTCACCTGGATAACGGCGATGTATACATCTGGAAACGCAAAAATATTTTCATGCAGCATTGGCAGCTCATCCACGATTTGCCAAATACCGATAATGACCCGATTTCAATCGAATATCAATACATGCAACAATTTGTAAAAGAAAGCGGAGATATTCAAGTACTGGAAGAATCCAATCAAACTGAAACATTGACCTTGATCGGTTTCTTTTTAGGCATGTACTTTATCCGCCAGCGCAAAAAAAACCGATGAAATCAGTCATCATTCAACCGCAAATAAGCTGCATATTTTTCTTCATCAAACCTGTACAAATAAGGTGCTTTGTGCGCTCCTCCAGTCTTCCTTTCTTCCAGGCGTTCTAAAAAGCCATAACTCAGCATTTTCTTCTGGAAATTTCCCCGATCCATAGAGCGGCCACGAATGGTCTCATGCAACTTTTGCAATTCGATTAACGTGAATTTTTCTGGAAGCAAATTAAAACCAATTGGCTGGTAATCAAATTGTCGACGTAAGGTTTTTAGTGCAGTATGCGCAATCTGATTGTGGTCGAACAACAATTCGGGTATCTCCTCAAGATCCCACCAGCGACACTCTTCGGTAAATGGATCATCAGCTTTGGGCTCTACCAGGGAATATTCCACCAGGGCATAATAACCAATCGAGACAGCCCGCTCGGGCAAAAAATTATATTCAGGAGGAATGCCAACACGAGACATGATTTCCTTGCCGTTGTAGCGGTTGTTGGCCCCAAAGGCATGAAATTGTTGTAGATATATGGAATCCAGGCCGGTACGCTCCTGCAAAATCCGGTAAGCAGCCTGCTCTACATCTTCTGTTTTGTATATCCAGCCACCCGGCAACGACCATTCACTGCTGCCCTTCGTTTTCAGCAATAGGATTTTTAGTTGATTGTCGTGAAATCCAAAAACCACACAATCTACCGAGAGCTCACTCAAAGATTGATTGAATAAAGTCTTGATGTCGCCTAGTACCGTAAATAATTCGTCCATTTGAAAAAACTTTGAAAAAAAGCTTAGTGTGATTTGCACACAAAGATAATTATTCTTATCATTGTGTCACAATCACACAATGGTGTATTTGTAACTTATTTTTGTGGGACTTTGGAAATCGTTCCGCCTCCAATTTGCGATTACCTCTATGTAAATAAGCGTTTCTAATTTTGAGCAGGAAGCTCCAAGTCCGAACGTTCGCTCCTCAGGCTAAAATTTGTTCGGACTTGACTTCCACTTTTCGTATTAGTCAAAACTAGGTAAAAATTTATTTGTTCGAATCTTTTTTCTTTCTTTTCTCTGCACAAACATTCCATTACAAATCTTGTTTCACTCCCGAAATTGATTTTCCACGATTGCATCCAGCTAATTGCTTAATTTTGTTGGATGAATATTCCCTTTTGATGAAGGAGCCAAACAATTCGACCATTTTCATGAAGCCAGAACAAGATCCCACTGCTGAAGAACGCAAGCGCGATCACATTCAGCTTACTTTTCGTTCTCAAGTGCTGCATGGGGAACTGGATACCCGTTTTTACTATGAACCCCTGCACAGTGGGCATCCAACCGCGGGTTCATGGCCTTCATTTCCATTTTTAGGCCATATCTTTCAGGTGCCGATTTGGGTGTCGAGTATGACCGGAGGCACGGCCATGGCAAGTACCATCAACCATAACCTGGCTCGGGCTTGTGGCGAATTTGGCATGGGTATGGGTTTGGGTTCTTGTCGGGCCTTGTTGTACAGTGATGAGGTGTTGCCCGATTTTGCGGTAAAACCATTGATGAAGGGACAACCTTTATTTGCCAACCTGGGCATTGCCCAATTGGAACAACTCATTGAACGCCGAGAATTGTACCGGATTGATGTATTGCTCGACAAACTGGATGCCAGTGGCTTGATCATTCACGTCAACCCCATGCAGGAATGGCTGCAACCCGAAGGAGACCGCTTCTCTCAATCCCCTTTAATGACCATTGACGCGATCATCGAGCACCTGAAAATGCCGGTCATCGTAAAGGAAGTGGGGCAAGGCATTGGGCCCGCAGGTCTGCGGGAATTGTTGCAACGCCCTTTGGCGGCCATCGACTTTGCTGCTGCGGGTGGCACCAATTTTGCCAAACTGGAATTGCTGCGCGCTACCGAAGCCAAGCAATTGATTTTTGGCCAGTTGGCTCATGTTGGGCACAGTGCCGCCGAAATGGTCGATTTTGTGAACCAGGCTTTGATTGACTTAGGGGATAAAGTAAAATGTCCTGCGGTCATCATTTCTGGCGGGGTTCAAAATTTTTTGGATGGGTATTACCTCATCAACAAACTCAAGATGCCAGCGGTATACGGCCAGGCATCAGGGTTTCTCAAGCATGCTCAAGGCGATTACGAAACCTTGCATACATACATCGCTGCCCAAATTGAAGGTTTGGAGCTGGCACAAGCATTTTTAAAGGTCAGATAGAACGAGAATGCAGGAAAAGACAATTTCAGGACTCCACAAGCTGAGTAAAGAAGAAAAAATGCAGTGGTTGGCAGAACACTTCACTGCTGCACCAGAATCGACCATCGCTGCATTGCGCAATTTTTGGCACGATGATGCCGAATTGCAGCGGGTGATGGATGGGTTTAGTGAAAACACCTTGAGCAACTACTTCTTTCCTTATGGAATTGCGCCCAATTTTTTGATTGATGGCCGCATTTATGCCGTTCCAATGGTCATCGAAGAGAGTTCGGTGGTAGCGGCGGCAGCAAGTGCTGCCAAATATTGGCACAGCAAAGGCGGCTTTAAAACGGAAGTTTTGGGTACCACCAAATTGGGGCAATTGCACTTTAGTTGGTCAGGAGAGGCAGCAAAACTGCAAAGCTTGATGCCTGAATTGCGCACTTACCTGCTCCATGATGTGCAGCACATCACCGCCAATATGGAAAAACGGGGTGGGGGAGTACGGGACATTCAACTGCTGGACATGAGCAGTCAGGAACGGGATTATTACCAATT
>NZ_JBBAKG010000037.1:19356-59091 GCF_040403615.1 Haliscomenobacter sp.
TCGCTTGAGGTGCTGGGGCAACCTTCTGCCCCTGAGTTGATGTCGATTATTGCCGCTACCGGGTTGGCGCAAAATTTTGCAGCTGTGCGTTCACTGGTCACAACGGGCATTCAAAAAGGGCACATGAAAATGCACTTGATGAACATTCTCAACCACTTGGGTGGAAAATCCGAGGATTGCATTGCGGCGGAAGTGTATTTTCAGGATCGGGTCGTGTCGTTTTCTGCGGTGCGCGAATTCCTGGATCGGCGTGCTGAAGCGCAGCCTAAAACAGCAATGAGTACCTTGTAATCTTTTCACAAGCATTGGCAATGTCATCATTCATCGGCAAAAGATATCGCGCTCAGGGGAAACTATTGCTTACCGGAGAGTATTTTGTGCTGGATGGCGCATTGGCCTTGGCTTTGCCCACCAAATTGGGACAAAGATTTGAGATTCTGGAAAGTAACAATACAGGCTTGACCTGGGAAAGTTACGATAGGGATGGCAACTGCTGGTTCAGCGCCACGTATGCTATTCCTGATCTGGAGGTGATCCAAAGCAATCAAACGGAAGTAGCCCTGCGCTTGCAACAGATCTTGCGGCAAGCTTTTCTCCATTCCACTCTTTCCACTGAGGCATTGTCGGGATGCAACATTCAATCGCATTTGGAGTTTTCCCGCCATTGGGGACTAGGCAGTAGTTCTACGCTGATCAGTTTTTTGGCAGATCTGACTGAAGTGAATCCGTACCAATTATTGGAAACCACCTTTGGCGGCTCGGGTTACGATTTGGCTTGTGCGCAGGCCACGGGGCCGATTTTGTACCAAAACAAAACAGCGCAGCCCGTCCAGTTTCAACCTGCTTTTGCGGAGCAGCTTTATTTTGTCTATTTGGGAAAAAAGCAAAACAGTAGAGAAGGCATTCAACGCTACCGGGCTTTGGGGCAAATTGCACCCGAAACCATTGAAGCAGTGAGTCAATTGACCCATGATTTTTTGGATAGCCCCGATTTGGATGCTTTTGAATCAAACATTATTCACCATGAGACTTTGGTTGCCAAGACTTTGAGCCTGCCTCGGGCTCAAGAGTTGTGGTTTGCCGATTTTTGGGGACAAATAAAATCCCTCGGCGCCTGGGGCGGTGATTTTGTGCTTGCCACCAGCAACAGGGAAGCCGCTGAAACGAAGGTGTATTTTCATGCAAAAGGGTTTGATGTTGTGCTGCCGTACGCAGAGATGGTGCTTTGATTAAACCAGAACCCACTCTGGTTGGTTATTCTTGTGCAAACAAAAACTTGAACCATGCCGACAACCTGGTACGATGCCAAGGTCATCAACATACAATCTGTAAGCCCCAATACCCGTCGATTTTGGGTGGAAATTCCAGAACTTGAAGTGTTTCAATTCAAAGCAGGCCAGTTTGTGACCATGGATTTGCCCATTGGCGAAAAACGCCTGCAGCGCTGGCGCAGCTACTCCATCGCTAGTGCCCCTGCCAGAAACAATCAACTGGAATTTTGCATTGTACGCCTGGACGGAGGCAAAGCCACCGAATATCTTTTCGAACACATCACCATAGGGTCAACCCTGCGTTTTAAAGGCCCGGATGGTACATTTGTACTGCCAGAAAACATCGATCACGACATGGTGATGGTGTGTACCGGAACTGGCATTGCCCCTTTCCGAAGTATGTTGCAACACATCGCTCAAGAAAACACCCCCCATCGCAAATTGCACCTGATTTTTGGTACGCGCCAGGCGGAAGGTATCCTTTACCAATCCGAATTTTTGGAACTCCAAAAACAACTGCCAAACTTCCATTACTCCGTAGCCTTGTCGCGCGAACCAGACCTAAATCCTGCCAATTTTCCCTTTGACGTCCAATCGGGATACGTACATTCTTTTTACCTGAACGAATACGGAACTCTCCGTTCTGACCTAAAATTTTATCTTTGTGGCTGGCAAAACATGGTGGATGAGGCCGTCTTAAACCTGACCGAGAAGCTAGGCTACGACAAACGCCACATCATCACCGAACTTTACGGCTAGCCAATCCACGACTTCAGTCGTGGGAGGCCACCTGCGCCCCATCCCACGAATTTATTCGTGGGAAAAAACACGAATAAATTCGTAAAGAAAACACGAATTCATTCGTAAAAAACAAGGCTACATCCGCAGAAAAACCAATAACCATGCCTTTAAAACTCGTCACCTACAACCTCAACGGCATCCGTTCTGCCCTCACCAAAGGCTGGGCCGACTGGGTACGCGAACACCAGTTCGACATCATTTGCTTACAAGAAACCAAAGCCAGTCAAGAGCAAGTTGACCTCTCGGGCATTGCAGACCTGGGTTACCACGCCCATTGGCATTCTGCCCAAAAGAAAGGCTACAGTGGCGTGGCCACCTTGAGCAAGCGCGAACCCGATCAGGTCATTGCCGGATGTGGCATTTCAAAGTATGACGACGAAGGCCGCATTTTGCGCAGCGATTTTGGCGACCTCACCATTCTGAATTGCTATTTCCCTTCGGGTACCACTGGTGATATCCGTCAGGATTTCAAGATGATTTTTTTGGATGATTTTTTCCAATGGGTGCAGGAATTGCGTAAAGAGCGTTCCAACCTGATCATTGTTGGTGATTACAACATCGCTCATACCGAGCGCGACATCCACGATCCCAAAGGCAACAAGAAATCATCTGGATTTTTGCCAGAGGAACGGGAGTGGCTCAGCAAGTGGTTTAACAGTGGATTTACCGATGCGTTTCGCCATCTCAATCCCGACAAGATAGAATACAGTTGGTGGAGCTTCCGGGCAGGTGCGCGCAAAAACAACAAAGGCTGGCGGATCGATTACCAGTCGGTGAGTGACAATCTTCGTCACAACCTGATTTCAGCCCGACAAATGAACGAAGCGGAACATTCGGATCACTGCCCGGTATACTTGGAGTTGGATCATGCATAGTGTTGAAGAGAGCTACTGGACATTTTTATTTCACACAGATTTCACGCAGATTAAACCACAGATTTCACGCAGAAAAATCTGTACATCATTTACCGTGAAATAAAAATGTCAGTAGGGTGTTTCAACAGCCAATCGCTGTCAGATCAGGTTCTATCCAAAGCGCTCGGGCTTCCATTGAAAACAAGCGATCTTTGGAATAAAAACGCAACATGATCTCATGTTCCGCATATGGGCTGTTTAGCAATGCTGTACAAGCTTCGGCAAGACACAATCCTGTGCATTTTTCTTGTACAAAAGCATGCAACAACTTGGCCCACTACTTGGTATTTCCTGGTAGGGAAAGTTTCACCATGATAGGATAGCCCTTCTCACTGATTCCTTGCACAATGACGTCAAAACCAGTTGGTTTGTCAGCGGTGAAAAAGCCGAAAGTAGACTGACCCAATTCGTTGAAATTCAGTACAGGTTGCCAGTGTAAGGTCGTGCGTAAATCCAGTTTGGAATTAGGGCTGTCATAAGTTGGGGCATAAAATTGACGGGCATGGTAGTAGCCAGGGTGTTTCGAGGAAAGGCTCCCTTTGCCTTGAGTACCTGCTTCTTTTCCCGCATCATTACTGCTTCTTCCAACGGATCCATCGCGGCGGGTATAAATCGAAACCACCCCATTGGCCCCTCTTGAACCATAAATGGCGGCTTCATCGGCGTTTTTGAGCACATCGATGAAGGCAATTTCACCAAGCCGAACGGAAGCGGCCTGGGCTTCGCCCACTTCGGATCCATCAACCAAATACAGCGGTTTGTCATCGGCAACAAAGGATGCCGCTCCGCGAATATTGAGTGAACTTCCGTTGCGCCGTACGCCCGAAACCTGGGTGGTGATCAAATCAAAGGAAGAACTCGTATTGGGCAAATAAGGCAACGAATCCATGATGATGCGGTGTTGAGGGGTGCCATATGGCAAACTGGGAACCCCATTGGGCAGTGGTGCTTCTTTGCGCCGGGTTTTGATGGTGGCCGTAGCCAGTGGATTGGGCGCGATCAGGAGTTTGCCCGTGTCTGCTTTGATCATTTGTCGACTGTGGTTTACAAAGGTCTGAATGTTGGGCGCTGCCATATCCACGGTATTGTGTTCGGCTTCTTTCAAAGGGAAAGCATCGGGCTTGTCCATCCAGATGCTGAATCCATAGTCTTCGACAACGAGCTCGTTTTTCTTTTTGGATTTAGCTCCTTTTTGAGCCGACTTGGGTTTGGAAGCCTGAAGCAGAATGGAGGTAGTGTCAGCTAAATCAATGGCATAGGCAAATCGGCCATCCGCTTCTACGGAATAGGGCATGATTACTGGTTTTGGACCATTGATGCTCAACATTAAATCTGCTGTAGAAAGTTGATCTATTTGGTTGGCTTTGGTGATTTTTCCAGTCAGCAGAAATCCTTGTTTTTCAGAAGCATAAGTGAGATCGGGAAGCGTATCCGTCAGTACTTCTTTCCAGGTAAAACGCCGCCACCCTTGAGTCATCAGCAGGATGTCCAAAAGCTGATACCGATCGCTATTCGCTTTGTCAAAAAAATAGACTGGATTTTCAACTCTCCCGCGTACATCGGATTGCAACAAGAGATACGATCTAATGTCTGATCCGTAAGGCATCCATTGCACTGCCGCCTGATCGGTAACCGTTGCCGCAAAACTGCCCTTGACCGGGTTGTTTTTGGCATCTTTTAGCTCAAAAGCAAGATTGATTTTTTGATGTGGAAGCGCGGGGCTGCCACTGATTATTTTCAAACTGGCGCTATGCGTAACCAATGGATTTTCAATAAAAATCAAACGCTCACAAAGGGGCTGGCCACTTGCTGAAAATAAAGTAAACTGCGCTACCCCTTCAGGCAATGAATCGATGGGCATTTTCCACTGTTCGTCGGTTCCAGCCTGGCAGGCCTGCGACCAAAACACTTCGCCCCGCATTTGTCCCAGCATAAAAGCACCTTTGAGTCCACCTGGAGCTGTGGTTCGTGCCACAACCTGCACGAATTCACGAGCAGGTCGAAAAACCTTCAGCGTGTAGCCTTGAGGCTGTACCACAGGCAATTCTTTGCGCAAGATTTTGCCCTGGTATTCCAGTTCAGCGAAATATTTCCGGTCAGGACGAGGTTGCAATTCAAACATGCCTAGTCCAAACCGTTGGGTTTTAAAATTGGTCATCACGCCGCCCAGGTCGTTGACAATTTTTCCACTGACATCGATGCCATTGCCACTTTGATCAACAGCTTTGATGCCAATTCTACAAGGCAGACCTACAACGATGTCACCTCCCTCTGGCGCAAATTGCAAGGTAAAATCCTGACGTGGGGCAGGTGTTGCATACGGCAATTCGGTATTCCAGATCAGCAACTCTTTTTGGAAAATTAATGCCGGATCAAAATTCCGCATGTACTGGGTATAGGCGCGGATTTGATAGCGTCCTTGAGGCCATTGCGGCAAAATGAGGATGTCGGCATGGGCACTTCCAGCTTCGGCCTTGAGGTTGCGGGTAGCCACTACTTGACCATCAGGATTGAGGAGGTCTACGTAAAAAGTATTGCTCAGGTTAGAGGGCATTAATCGGCGAGCTTCGGTCAGCCAGGCTTTGAACCAGATGGTTTCGCCCAATGCGTAATAAGGCTTGTCGGTTTGCACAAAGAGCTTCTCTTGCGGAAATCTTTTTTGAAAACGTTCAATTTTTTGATTGACCCGCTCTACCGTTTGGCCGAAAGAAAAGAGTGGAGAGAGCAGAAAAAGTACCCATGTTGCGATCCTCATGTTCATTTGTCGTCAATTTCTGCTTGAATTTAGGGTTTTTTGTTGAAAAATGCGCTACAAGGTTTAGAAATAAACGGGTAACCTTGCGGCGCATTTTGTTTTTATCAATTACTCCCCGCCTTCAATTCCGTAACCTTCCTCGGTAACTTCTCATCGCGCATGGCGGTATGCATCACAAACGAAGCAATCACTGTAGCTGCTTGCTTGAGATCGTCTTCCACCAAGTGATCGATGTTGTCCATATTCGAGTGGTGGGTGCGAGTAGAATAAGCAATTGGCTCCTGGATAAACTGGAATCCAGGGATTCCTGCAGCATCGAAAGCCAGGTGGTCGGTACCTCCGGTGTTTTGTAAAGTCAGGGTAGCAGCGCCCAGGTCTTTGAACGGATCCAACCAGGCGCGGAAAATCGGAGATACCGCAGCGTTGCCTTGCAAGAATACCCCGCGCACTTTTCCTGTACCATTGTCGAGGTTGAAATACCCTGAAATTTTGCTCTGCTCGCCCTCTTTGATGCTTTGAATAGTGCCATCAGGCCCAGCATTGGCAAAGTGGTCTTTGACGTAACCTCTGGAACCCAATAAGCCTTGTTCTTCACCCGTCCACAGTGCCAAACGGATGGTACGGCGGGGCTTAATGCCGGTTTCCTTGATCGTTTCGAGCAATATCCGCACAGCTTCCATCATGACCGAAGAGCCAGCACCGTTGTCGGTAGCGCCAGTTCCAGCGTGCCAAGAGTCAAAGTGCGCCCCCAACATGACGATTTCGTCCTTGAGGTCGGTACCGGGAATTTCTGCGATGATGTTGTGCTCCATACCGTCGGGGTTGGTGTAATTGGCTTTGAGATCCATCGACAAGGTAACGGGAATGCCTTTTTGCACCAATCTGAAGATGCGGTTGTAGTGTTCAACCGCGATGGTCGCCTGAGGAATTACTTTAGCTGTTGCGTCTTGCACGCGGCCTTCCACAGCCCGGGCGCCAGTGACAAACACTGTACCCAAATCGCCTTTAAAACCGCGGTCGATCACGGCCAGGGGTTCTTCGTCTGCGATAAATTTGAAGAGTTTTTGATTAAAAGTTAAGCCACCCAAGCGGTTGAAATCGCGATCAGGGCGGCGGGCTGGAGCGGGAGAATTTGCCATGTCCAACAATTCCTGAGCATTCAATCGGGCAGCGGGGGCCTCAAACGGCTCTTTTACGGTACGAATGGTATCCAGGAATACAAACTTGCCTTTGAGTTTGCCTTTGAATGCCTTTAAATCCTCTTCATCATCGGCTTTCAGGTAGATCACTTCTCCAGATACTACGCCTTTGGTGGATGGTGACCAGGCTTTGGGGTATCCAATAATGGGGAAATAATTGGGAGCAGTGGCATGCATCGCAAAGTGAGTGAATTCCCAGCCGCGGCCAAACGGCCCCCAGGCTTCGAGGTGAACGTTGCTCATTCCCCATTCTTTGAGTGACTTTTGCGCCCAGTCGGTTGCTTTGTCCAACATAGGTGAGCCAGTAAGGCGAGGGCCATACACGTCGCATACCCAGGAGGCGATGTCCATCACCTTACTTTTTTCGAGGCCATGTTTACGGATGGCGGTATTGATAGTTGGATTGGGTGCATCCTGACTGTACAGGTTGAAGGCTGCTGCCAGTACCAGCAGCAAGCAAATGGATAGTTTTTTCATACGCTTTATCCAGGTTTTAAATGGTTTTAATAAAGAGGTAAAATAATAGAACTCGCGAACTAAAATTCAATTTGTAGACAAAGGGAATCAAAATGGTTTCAAAAACCGCTGAAACCCTTTTGATCAATCTACGATTTTGGATAGCCCACGCTTTGCTTAATTTCTTCAATTTGAAGCAAGTGCCGCTGGGTATGCGCAGTGGTCAAAACAATGGCTTGATACAAGTCTACCAAGCCAACTACCAAATGCCTCCAGTACCGGTGGCGAAGATCAGCAGGGGTGGTTTGAACAAAATCTATTACTTTGGTTTGATGGTTATGAAAGGCCTCACGAGCAGATTGAGCATCCGAATATTTCCCAGAAGGGCGAACTGGCTCTGGTGCTTCGACTTTGCCATTGCGATTGGTGATTATTCCGACGATCTGTTTATCCGTTACCTGGATTTCGTCGCGCCGTGAGGGATCGGTAGATTTTCCCAACGATTTCTCGATAAAAGCGAATATGTTTATTTCAACAATGGCAATGTGCTCCATTACATCGACAATTGACCAACGGTTGGGGTCAGATTTGTAGGCCAATTGGGCTTCAGATAACCCCTCGGTAACCCGGTTATAAATGGATAGGGTTTCATTCAGTAAATTGATCAAATAAGATCGTTCTGATGGACTAAGTGCGTTTTCGCTTGAGTGCTGTTCCATGTACAATCGTTGAGTTGGGTTTTGTACCGAAAAGTAATAAATCTTCAAGTCAAAATTGTATGCATCAAGGTAATGGCTGTATTTTTTCTAAAAATCGCTCATGTGGATTTGGAAAAACAAATTTTACCAATCCTTAACCTGACTTTTAGTCAAAAAGCAGCATGAAATCGTTTCTTTGTAAAAAAGCATTCCAATGAACGATCAACCTAAATTTTCCCTTGGCGGATTCGAATTGCCGCCGCACACTTTTACCAATCAAAACCTGAAAGAAGAACTGGAGGCCGTACTGGCCACCGAACGCCAATTCGGTGAAGCACTTGCCGGTCCAGGCTTTGTGAACTACCTCGAGATTTACGACCGCCCTGAAAATTTGGGGCTGATGCCCTATCAATTTGTACGGGTGGGCAACGTCGAAGAATTGTTCAATGCCGTAAAAAACCTGTGGCCTGAAGATGCTCAATACCTGGAACTCAATGATTACTACTGGGATGCTTTATCTATCTACCGCCAAAGCGAGCAACAAACCCGCCGAAAATTCCCTGCATTTTTCCGCAACTTGTTCCTTAAAGCAGATGCGTATATGGAACAAGACCCTGAAGGCAAAGCTCTTGATGCCCGCACCCGCACCCTGGCCAAATTGATCCGCTACCTGAGCGATCACCTGTTCAGCGATGGAGACCCTACCATGAGTATGTTTAGTTTGAGCGATGCCGACAATGAAAATACCTCTTTTGCACCTTACGTGTTCTATGGCAATTCAGTGATTGTAGTGGTAGGGAAGAAGTGGATTCTCTAAATAATTTTTTAATTCGAACCTAAAAAAATGATCTTCAATAAATTATGTTTCGAAGATCATTTTTTTGAAAAAAAGTTATCAAAGTTCTTGACATTGATGTTTTAAACATTGATATTTGTTCCATCAAACGATGTTTACGACACCGAAACACATTAAAATCCTTCATATGGCAACCAAAATTTCATTAAAAAACCTTCCAGTAGGGTTTCAAACGCTTATTTCCAATGGCAAACATGCGATCCTTGGAGATGAGCCTGTTGCATCAAAAGGTACCGATCTGGGGTTTAGCCCGGAAGATTTGATCCTTTCTGGTTTGGGCGCCTGCAAAGTTTCGACAGTACGGTTCATTGCCCGGAAAAATGGCTGGGAAATTGGCAATGTTGAAGCTGAACTGGAAATGAAATTTGAGCGGAAGGATGGATCATTGCACACCCACGTCAGTGTCAAAATTGACATTGAAGGTGACCTTACCGAAGAGCAGCGCCAGGAATTGTTGCGCCAGGCCGATCGCTGTTACATTCACCGGATTATTGAAGGAGAATGGAGCATTGGATCTGCACTTGAAGCGAGCAACGACTCAAATAATCTTGCAAAAAGTGTTTAAAACATCGATCTTAGCGGTTTCACCAATTGGGACAACCATGCAAGGGAATTTTCAAAACGAGTACCATCATTTGCGCTCCAACCTGTTGCGGGTAAGTGGTTGGTTGAGGCATGAAGTCAACCTTATCCTTGATCCATTCGACATTACCCAACAGCAATTTAATGCCCTGCGGGTATTGCGGGGGCAAATGAAGGTAGTGCGGGTAGGGGCATTCAGTACCAATGACCTGCGGGACTTGCTGTTGGATAAAAGTGCAGACACCTCTCGCCTGGTGGATCGTTTGGTAGCCAAAGGGTTAGTTTCCAAAGAACCTTGCACGATCGACTCTCGTCGGGTCAACCTGAAACTCACCAATGAAGGCATACAAGTGCTAACAGATATTGACGAAAAAATGGGCGAATTGGATGCAATTTTTGGTGATTTACCTGAAACTGAAGCCCGGAAGTTGAATCTTTGGTTGGATCGCTTGGGGGGAGCGTAAACGGAGTAATTTATTTAAAAATTTATTCCCATTGGTCGATTAAAGATATATTGGTTATTTTTCTGCCAATACCACCGAAAAAACAAGACCAATGTTTCTTGAGCCACATTTTAAAGGACACCGCAGCGGCTGGATAGAGGTCATTTGCGGCTCGATGTTTTCTGGAAAAACGGAAGAGTTGATACGACGCTTACGCAGGGCGAAGATTGCCAATCAAAAAGTAGAGATATTCAAACCCAAAGTAGATACCCGCTACGACGATGCCAAGGTGGTGTCGCACGATGCCAATTCCATTCATTCCACGCCAATTGAACATTCCGACCAATTGTTGGTGCTTTCGGATGGCGTAAGTGTGGTAGCGGTGGATGAAGCGCAGTTTTTTGACATGGAACTGCCCCGGAATTGCGAGAAATTGGCCATGCGTGGCATTCGGGTGATTGTGGCTGGATTGGATATGGATTTTCGCGGTGCGCCGTTCGGGCCGATGCCCAATTTGCTGGCTATAGCGGAGTACATCACCAAAGTGCATGCGATTTGCCCGCATTGTGGCAATTTGGCCACCCATTCTTATCGCTTATCGGAAGAAGAAGCTACGGTAGTACTGGGAGAGAAAAATGTGTACGAACCGAGGTGCAGGACTTGCTACCATTTGGGGAAGGTGATTTGAGCTATCAGCTATGAGCAGTCAGCTATCAGCTATGAGCAGTCAGCTATCAGCAATCAGCAGATTAACGCGTAAAGTTGCTGATTGCTGATAGCTGACTGCTCATAGCTCATAGCTGAAAGCTGATTGCTTAATGCTGATAGCTGATTACTTACTTCGCAGCTACCAAGCTTACTTCCAGTTCAAACTCATCGTAGATCAGCTTGTCGCCCAAATCAGGGAAAAACTTGCCAGAGCGGAATTTGATGTCGTAATCGGTGCGATCCAATTTGATTACCGCTGTACCCACAGATTTGCTGCCTTCAGTCTTTACTTTGGCATCAAAAGTAATGGCTTTGGTGATGCCCTTGATGGTCATATTGCCAGCAACGGTGAAATTGCCCAATTTGTCTTTTGCTGTAACTTTGGTGGTTACAAAGGAGGCACTTGGGAACTTTGCAGTACCAAAGAAATCATCCGCCATCAAGTGACCGCGCAAACGCTCATTGCCACCGCCATCTTCTACGGTAAGTGTAGTCATATCAACCTCAAAACTGGCTTTTACCAATTTGGTTTTGTTCATTTCGAGCGCACCACTTTTGATGGTTACTTTGCCGAAGTGTTTGCCAGTAACTTTAGAAGCAGTCCATTTTACGGTACTTGTAGCAGCATCTACTTTGTAAACAACCACCGCGTTGCTGGCTGGATTCGTGAAAGACAAGCCGATAAAAGCGGCACAAAGGAGGAGAAAAGTCAATTGTTTCATTGAAACTTGATTTTATGAATGATCAATAAAGGAATCTAAAAGGGAATCTCATCCGATTATAGACGTAGAAGGAAGTCATAAAATTACAAAAGTTTAGCATTCGCGTTTAGTGAGTGCTAAACTTTCTTCAATCCAAACTATAGTGCTTTGGCAGGAAGTACAAAAAACAATATTTTTTTCATCTGAAAAACATTGAATTGAAGTGAAATAATTGATTATTAGAGATTTAGGTTGGGGAAAGCAATTTGCTTTCCCCTCCTAAAATCAATCTTATTTAACCAATACTATCAATACTTAGTATGACGCAAAAAATCGGGAAGTTAATTTTTCTGCGTTGTTTATTGTCGACCATTTCGGTTGCCTCCACCCTGCATTCCTCCACCACCATTGTTGTCGTCTCCGCTTTTAACGTCATCGTTTTCAACAGACTTGGCCTTTTTCTTAGGAGCATCGAAGGTCATTTTACCAATTCGGTAACTGAAATTCAGGCGAATACCCCGATTCAAAAGCTGAATGTCGTTTATTTGGGTAAAAGTTGGTGAAGACAATTCTGTTTTCATCCGAATGCCTTTGGTCAAGAAGTTTTCAGCGCCCAAACCAATGCTTCCTTTCTTATTCTTGAAATCTTTGCGCACGCTCAAAGCGTACATTCCGAAACCAGCCTGACGGCCTTGCAGTTGTACCTGAGAGCCACGCATAAAGCTGAATCCCTGGATTCCCCAACCTTTTGGCAAGGTCAATTGCGTCATCAAACGTCCATTGATGTTGATCCCGCTGTTGTTTACAATTTCTGATAGGCCATTCAAACCAGTTGTTCTGCCTTCCATAAAGGCATAGATGATGTCTACTCCGCCGTTAACGCTCCATTTTGGAGTGATCTGGAAGTTGCCGAATACATTGGTGCCCCAGGCTCTTTGTACGCCTACGTTTTGATAGGTAGTAATTACAGCTCCAACGAGTGTATCAGAGGGTTTGCGAATTTGAGAAATGGCATTGTTGGTGATGCGGCGGAATACCGATAAATTGACGTAAGTTTTTTTGATGCTGCCACTCAAACCCAATTCGAAGTTGTCGGTTAATTCTGGTCTCAGATTTGGGTTACCTACGGTGATGTTTTGTGGATTTGCGGCGTTGAAGTTGGGGTTCAATTGTTGCAATCCAGGTCTTTGGATGCGGCGGTTGTAGCCCCCTTTGATGATGAAACCGCTTTTCAGGTTTTTGGATACGTTTACACTGGGTACAAAGTTGCTGTATGCTGGAATGTTGATGTCTCCGTTTTCAGCCGTCTTGGCATTGATTCCGGTATATTCGTAGCGGCTGCCCACTTTGAAGGTATATTTGTTTTTGGTTTGCAGGGTGTAAGATGCATATCCTGCTGCCACATTTTGTTGATAATCTAGCGCTCCAGAAGGACGGCGAGAATCAAGCACATAGTTTTCAGAATTGCCATCGGCCAATAGGTAACTGTAATCGCTGTTTACCAAACGAATGATGCTTTTACCTCCTATTTCTACCATTTGACGATCACCAATTGGGGTTTGATAATCGGTTTGAATGGTAATTTCCTGGTTGCGGTTGTTGTTGATGTTGCGTTGGCTGTTGAGGATCGTCAATTCATCCTGAGAAAAGAGATCAGAATCGTAGTTGTTGATCAACTTGTTGCGGCTGTATTGAGAAGAGATGCTCCATTCCTTTCGCGGCTTGAAAGTACGCAGGTAATCGATGTTGAAATCGACCGATCCAGAATTGTCGCGGCTGTCAACCTGACGGAACGATGAAGACTTGAGTAGTAGATTTTCATACAACGAAGTATTGAGGTCTTGGCTGCGGTTCATGTTGCGTACACCCAAGCGGGCATTGGCGGTCAAAGATTGATTCTTGGGCAGGTCCAAGTCCCAGGCCAGGTTGTAAAAACCAAATGCGCCATTGTCAAATGCATCTACGTTCTGGAGCGTCCGAATGGTGCTGCTGGTTCCGATGGTTTTTTGATCGAAGGAAGAGAGGGACGGATTGTAAAAAACACGTCCGTGCCCTCCCAAATTAAAGCCCATTTTGCCTTTGCGATAGCTGCCGTTCAAGCCCATGTTTGAGCTGCGATTGCCGCCAGCGATATCTACGTTTAGGGTAAGCCCTTGCAGCGTATTCTTTTTGGTAATGATGTTGATGATGCCACCTGAGCCTTCCGCATCATAACGTGCTGAAGGCGAAGTGATCACTTCTACCGTTTTGATCATGTCGGCAGGGATCTGCTTCAGTGCATCTGCTACACTGGCCGCCATGATGGTAGATGGTTTGTTGTTGATCAAAACCCTTACGTTGGAGCTTCCGCGCAGAGAAACATTGCCTTCGAGATCCACCGAAAGTTGGGGGACTCGACGCAGTACTTCAGAAGCATCTCCACCTTTGGTCGTCTGGTCTTTTTCCGCGTTATAAACGGTGCGGTCTACCTTTTCTTCGATCAGGCTAGTCGTTCCTACAATTTCCACTTCTTTGAGCGTACTTACGCTTTGAGCGAGGTTAATTGTACCCAGGTTTTTATCATCATTTTTGTTGAGCCGAAACTCCGCAATTGATTTGTCTTTGTAACCGATAAAGGAAACAGTCAGTACATAATCACCTGCGGCTAGACCGTTGAGGTTGAATTTTCCTTTGTCATCGGTCGTTGTTCCATCAATTGGATCTTTGGAATTCTTCGGGTACAAGGCAACTGTAGCAAACTCTACTGCTTGCTTGCTGAGTGAATCCATTACAATGCCGGAAATTTTATTGTTTCCTTTGGGCGCACTGTTCAACGCTGGTGCTGTGGTAGTGGGCATCGGTGGCCTACTGCCACCAGGAGGAGGATTTTGTTGGCCAAACGTGGTTACTGTCCAAAAAAGGGCAATAAAAAGTGGTAAAAGTGTACTTAACTTTTTCATGTGTGAGTCGGTTTGCAGCATGGTTTTGGCTGCTTGATTTCTTAGTAACGCAGAAAAATTAACTTCCCGATTTTGGATTTTGAATAGGAAGTTGAACGTTTCATTTCAAGTGAGCTTCCTGTTCAAAAGCCTCTCAAAAATCGGGAAGTAATTTTTTGCGTCATTCTTGGTACAAAGAAACGGTGAAATAAAATGCCAGATCAGAGCATTCGATGATTCGGCTGCTTTGTTCGGCAATTCGGAAAGATGATCGATAGAAAGGGAGCAGAGAAGAGGCAAAAAGGAAACATCAACCGATAATTGGGCTGTTTTGACCTATCGTTTGCTGATGCGATTTCCAGTTATGGTGCGCTGGAGGTTGGATTTGAAGCGGAGTACTTCGTTGTCACGCTTGGCGGCATGTTTGGTTGATCGGCCTTGGACTCTGGCGCGCCATTTTTTCCAGTTGCGGGGATGCATTTCAAACTTCATCAACTCGATGACCTCTTTTTCACTAAGGCCAAATTGCAGGGTGATGGCGTCAAAGGGAGTCCTATCTTCCCAGGCCATCTCGATGATTCGGTCGATGTCTGCGCTTTGTAATTGGTATTTTTCGATAATTTTCATGTTAGAAAAACAGCGTGCAGAAAAGATGGTTTATAATTCTGCACGCTATTTTCAAAGAACCAGCACTTAAAAAACTACCGCATTCCCAGATTGAGCTTGATTTCTTTATTGCCTTGCGTAAGAGTCACCACATAATCCCCGTAGTCGGCATCAAAACGCAGTTGCTGTGCGCCGGAAGAGAAGATTTTTTTATCAGCCAAAACCTGAACCTGATTGGTTTTTTTGTTCGTTAAGCCGATGCTCAGCGGCTCAGACCCATTTACGAAAAAGTCCAGAATGTAACGGCCTTCATCGGCGTGCTTCATCAGGTGCACCATTCCACTCTTTACTTCTGGAGTATACATGTAAAATCCGGTTGAATAATCTGGGCGTTTGATGCCCATTTTGAGCAGGGCATCTTGCATTTCTTTGACTTT
Source organism: Haliscomenobacter sp. (assembly GCF_040403615.1). NCBI lineage: Bacteria > Pseudomonadati > Bacteroidota > Saprospiria > Saprospirales > Haliscomenobacteraceae > Haliscomenobacter > Haliscomenobacter sp. Next base: position 34,702 of record NZ_JBBAKG010000037.1, read on the forward strand.
TGCCCCCAATTTCCAGACCAACCCAGAACGGTAATTTTCGATCATGACTACAATGGGGCCTTGGTCAATGGCCAGGTATTGGTTGGAGTACCAGTTTTCTTTGGTATTGTAGGCATCAAAAAATCCCAATTCACCAAACAGGCGGTTGCCTTGCGTGCGGTACAGGTACATCAATGCTTGGTAGGAATAATAAGGAGTATACGGAAAAGAAGACAGCGCAGCAGTAGGAGAAATAGTGCCATTGTCTTCTGTAGGTTGATGCGCGCCATAAAAATTGTGGTCATCGCTAGCGGTAAGGCCCCAATTGCGCTCTGAGTAACCGTAGGCATTGGGCGCCCGTTCAATACAGTGAGCGCGGTTGATCAAGGTTTGGTTGAGGTTGAGCGTCCAGTAATTGGTGTGTTCGTCTTCCATCCAACGGGGATCCAGACTCAGGTAAGAATAGTGGGCAAAAAACAATGGCCCACCCCAGTCAAAACCCAAAGGTAGCTTATACCCCAGGTAATCTTTGCCATTCACAAAATGATCAGCCTCGTGTTTTTTCCAGGTATCCTCATACACCTGCCGCGTGATCGGGTGAGTAGGGGAGGCCATGGCCAGAATGTAGGTGATGAAACATTCATTGTAGCCCCCAATCGGGTGGTTCATTTTCCATTCGTAATTGGCGCTCCAATGCCAATGCAGCAGTCCGTTGTGAACGTACCAATTCCATTCTACCCCTTCCCAAAGGCGGGTGATGCGGGTACGCAACTCTAGTTCGGCAGGGTTATTTTGGTCAAAATAAGCCCTTGCTACCAGCAGACCGTTGATGAGGTAAGACGTTTCCACGAGGTCGCCTCCGTTGTCGTATTTCCCAAAGGGCACCACTTTACCGGTAGTCCCATCGAGCCAGTGCGACCAGGCACCATGAAATCGCTCGGCCTTTTCCAGGAATCGCGTGATTTTGAGCATGCGCTCTACAGCTTGGGGGCGGGTAATCCAGCCGCGATAGGTACCCACCACGATGGACATGATTCCGAAGCCACTGCCACCGCTGGTGACAATATTGGGGGTAGCGTTGCGTTCCGCAGCTAAACCTGAAACGGGGTGGGCAAAATCCCAGAAATACTTGAAAGTTTGTTTTTGAACAACGGTGATGTATTCGCTGGCCTCGGTGGGCGGAAGTTGGGGCGCTTTGGACTGCCCCTGCACGAAATGCAACACGCTGCAATAGAGTAATAAAGCGCTGATGGAGGTTCTCATAATGGACTTGGTTTGTATGGGCTAAAACTATTTTAAAAAACTCAAAAAACAATAGCCCCTGTCCAAAAGAGAGTACACTTTTACTACTTCAATGCACTGTTTCTGCGGCTAGCCATTCTGGCAAGACCGCTTTTACGGCAGCAATAAAACCATCATAGTCAAAATCACGGATGCGTTTGGTGACTTTGGCGATTTCGAGTACTTCGATGAAGAAGTCTGCGAGGTAGGTTTTGAAATCAGGTAAAGATAAATTCATTACTTTTTCATAATCCATTCGCCAGTAAAGACCCAGCTCTTTTCTGCTTCTGTGGAAAATTATTTCACTAGGAAAAGGCGCAATTGCTGGTGGAGGCCCCATGATGGGGGTAAATCGGATACTTTCAATCTTAGATCCAAATGTTGAAAGGTCTATCCTTTGTTCTAAAAATTGGCCTAAGGAATAATTTTGAGATCTTTTATTCCAATCAATTTCATGCCACCCTATGATGGTGAATTCAAAACCTGTATGCGTTTGTAATTCTGGTGTATTCATGCCTTAAATTTAGCAATTTTTTTTAAATATCATAAGGATTTCCAGGCGGACGCACCAATAGGGTTGCTCTTTTTTGATTTTCAGGAAGTAGGACATAATGGTATATTTTGATCTTCTCCATTTTCAAACATTCCGCATAATTCCCGAAGAATTGAGAAATAAACTGAAGTCTTTCATCAGGAGGTTTTGATTGATACCTTTTGTTTTCTCCTATTCGAGTCGTACCATATTTCCATACCTCCCCAATTTCAAGGTGAATGGTGTTGCTTTCTCCACAATTCAAACATGGATATTCGCCAGGTTGTTGAGCAATCAAAGCATATTGAATCGCATTGTCGATCTCGTTCAACTCTTTTTCCAATTTTGCTTTTCGTTTTGGCGAAAGCTCTAATTGTCCTTCGTTTTCTACAACGAAATCTTCCATGTTGAATGCTGCGTAAATTACTGCTGCAAAGAACAGCAACGCAAACATAAGTTTCCCCCAGTCGGGTTGTTTGGGAGACTCGGGCTCGATATAAGTTATCTCGGGTTTTTTAGCTGGCGTTATCGTATTCATCTTAATTTGGAGTAAGTTAAAAAACTCCGAACATGCGATTTTTTTGTTAAAAAACAAAACTGAGATTAAAGCTATTTATTGTGGTTTGTCTGAATTTGAGTTTAAGTATCTGATAATGTGAAATTTATTTTTTTGTTAAAATTTAAAAATTTTCAATACTACCATTTTTTTGCCGTCATCAGTGCGCAAATGCAACAAATACAGCCCAGAGGGGTAAAGAGACAAATCCAAAATTGTAGCTCCGCTCAACCAGGTTTTTTCATGGCGCAATTGCTGCCCTGCCGAGTTGTACCAATCCAAAAAATACTCGCCTTGCAGCTGAGTAGGTAAGGTTAGGGTGAGATTTCCAGCGGTTGGATTGGGGGCAATCTGAACTTGGGAAGAAATGTCAACGCTTGCTGTTGCAGTACTGAGTTGCACGCTGTGACAACCGGAAGTATACACGCAAGTATCGGTATAAATCCTCACCGCATAACGGCCGCTGCGCTCAGGCAAGAAGAACGGGCTGGAGAGCCGAGACACCACCTGTTTACTACCGCAATCAATCCATTCGTAGCGCCGAATGCCTGCGTTGGTTGCTGCACTCAACAGGATTCCACCTTGAGTGACACTGGTGTCTATTTGTTCCAGATTGAGCCGAAGCGATACCACCGAATCACAGCCTGCTCTACTTCGGAAAGTCTCGATGTAGGTTCCTGAGCGGTTGAGCGTTTTCGACCCAAAGCGAATACTTTTTCCGCCACACAGGTTTTGTGAAGCATTGACTTGAAAACGAGGATTCCGCGTAACCTTGATGTACAAAGTTGAATCACAAGCGTTCCGGTCGCGCAAAGAAATGGGGTACAGGCCAGTTTGAAAGTACTTTAAGCGCCCCAACCTGAATGTATCTCCTGCGCAAAGCGAAACCGGGAACGTGTCTCGTTGGACGGGATAATGTACAATTTTCACCAACAAAGTAGAATCGCAGCCCAGGCGGGTACTCAGCCGAATGGGATATCTCCCCTCTTTGAAAAACTTGAGTTGCCCAAATCGAAAAGTATCTCCCACACAAATCGGAGCAAGCAGGCTATCCGAATATGACGGCAACACCTTTAGTTGAAGATAACGCACCGAATCGCAACCTTGCGCCGTGGCAAGTCGAAAAGAATAAAATCCGGATCTGCTTAAGCTGTTTTTGCCAAAAACATAAGTTGTCCCCTGACAAATGGTAGCCCGCACCGTATCTCTGAAGATGGGATTAATGGTTAGCCGCAACTCAAAAACAATGGGGCAAAGATTAGCATTGCGCAAGGTGTCGAAGTAAATTCCTGGCGTACGCAAGTCTTTGCCATCAAAAGAATAGCTCTCCCCTTTGCAAATTGATCGATTAAGAATGGTTTGCTCAAAACGGGCAACCTGAAGATCCAGCCGTACAATTGAATCACAGCCACTGATTCGGGATGTCAATGTATCGATGTAAATCCCCGTTTGGTTCAGGATACGTTTGCCAAACCGAAATTGCTCGCCAGCGCATATACTTGCCGAAGTATTGTTGCCAAGCTTTGGGCGAACCCGCAAACTCAAATTGATCACCGAATCACAGCCTTCGCGGGTACGCAGGGAAACTCGGTATGTCCCGGTTTGGTTGAATTGTTGCAGACCAATTTGCAACTTTTCGCCATTGCAAATTGCGACTTGGGTAGTTATTTCTTGAGGCTGCAAAACGCGCAAGTCCAAGATTACGGTGGAATCACATCGCCGGTCGTTGGGCGGAAAAGTATACCGATACACTCCACTTTTGGTCAAAAATATTGTGCCCAGTTGGCGGGAGTTGCCTTCACAGAAACGTTCTTGCAATTGGGTTAAAAAAGTGTCTCGCACCCTCAGTTTTAATTCAATCAAGGAGTCACAACGCAGGGACGTTGGGGCGAAATTGTAAGAAAAAGTACCATCCTGGATTGCGGTCATTTGGTTGTTTCCTACTTTGACTTTGCTCCCTTTACATGCCACCGCATCGATGCGGGTACGGAAAGTATCCAACATGTCAATTTGATATTGCACGATGGAGTCACAGCCAGCTTTGGAGGCGTATCGAAGGGTGGTGAGCGTTTGGGAGAAATACCGCTCAGCACCCAAGGTCATAGTGTCCCCTTCACATAAAGTCAGTTTAACGGTTTGGGTATAAATGGGCAAAACCGTTAATTTCAATTTGACCGTTGAGTCACAACGCAACTTAGTCCCAGGAAAAACAACCTGATAGGAACCCGTACCTGAAAATATTTGCTTGCCGACCATCACCTGATCCCCCTGGCAAAGCGTATCAAAACGTTCAGTTCGGAATTTGGGCTTCACGAGCAAATTGATAATGACAGCGGTATCCCGGGTTGGTTTAAGTGGAGGCAAATTGTACCTGTACCTGCCAGTTTTGGTATATTTTTTGCCAAATAATTTCAAGGTATCTCCTTGGCATAGGGTATCGTACCGTTGAACAAAAACGGTATCTGCCAAGGGACTGGTAGCCCTAGCCAGCCCAACAAAGGCAATGCTCCAAAAGAGGGTGTGTAGAAGTAATCGGTTCATGGGTCATTAGTTTGGAATGGAAAACTGCGAAATCGGTGTTCCCTATCTGGCACAAAGTTAAGTAAAATATAAAAGAGTCAGTTTTACAACGTTACTTGCTATTTTCGCCCCAAATAAATGTTGAGCGAATGATGGTACGACTTTTCCGCGTTTGGATGATCCTCTTGGTAACCCTCTACAGTTGCGCTACCCCCCAACCTCCCATTGGCGGCCCCAAAGATGAAATGCCTCCTCACATCGATACGGCACGGAGCACCCCCAATTATCAGGTGAATTTTAAAAAACAAGAGATTGAATTGATTTTCAACGAATGGATTCAGCAGCCTCAGGACGTGGCCAAGCAAGTTGTAGTTTCGCCACCGATTCGCTATATGGGGACTTTGTTGAAACTCAAAGGCAAAGCATTAATTATTGAATTCGACGATCGGGAAGTATTGCAGGAAAACGTGACCTATACCATCAATTTTGGGGAGTCGATCAAAGACCTCACCGAAGGCAACCCCGCCAAAGACCTGCGATTTGTTTTTTCTACAGGCCCCATCCTTGATTCTTTGGCCATGCAGGGGGAAATTCGCGATTTTACCACTCTGGAACCCGTGGAGAATGCTCTGGTCATGGTTTACAGCAAACTCAATGACTCAATTGTCAAAAAAGAACGCCCTCTTTATTTTGGAAAAACCAATAAGGCCGGCAAGTTTTACATCAAAAACATGCGATCAGGGAAATTCAAAGTTTTTGCCCTTTTAGACGCCAACCAACCTTATTTGTACGATGACCCAACCGAAAAAATTGCTTTTGCAGATTCCCTAATCAGCTCTGCTACCGATTCAATAACCAACATTTCGCTGAGAACATTTTCAGAAACCCCTCCTTTGCGACTGCTCAATACAGAAACAAAACGGTATGGAACAGTGAATTTACAGTTCAATCAGGTGCCTAAAGACTTTCAGGTTGCGGCCGTAACTCCAGGCATTCAAGTACGTGCCGAGACAATCGGGGACACCCTGAAGGTTTGGTATGCGGGTCAAATTACTGGAGCCAACTGGTTTTTGCATGTGCACAAAGACAGCACATTCAACGACACCCTCAAATTAAAAACTTTTGCTCCAGAGACCTATTTGCGTGGGGCGAAACTGATCCTACAAGGAGTAGATTCAAAAGAACCATTCCATCAAAACCCTGACAAATCATTGGTTCTGACATTTAACCATCCACTTAGTACTTTTGACATCAGCAAATTATTGTTGGTTGAAGACAGTGTGCGGCAGGTGTCGCCTTCGATGATCGAAATCGATAGCCTTAATTCCAGAAAATTGGTCATCCAATACAAATGGGCGGAGCAAAGCAAGTACCAGCTGCGTTTTGCTCCGGGCAGCGTGCGGGATATTTTCGCATTTGGATTCAAGGATACGGTAAGGTTCAACCTGCAAGCCATGCCACGAAAAAGCTATGGCAACATGGATTTAAAAATAGAGGGGCTGGATTCAACGAAGGTTTACGTAATGGAGTTGCTGCAAGGAGAAACGCCAGAACCCGTTCTTAAGGAGTTTATTTCAGGGAAAAAGAATACCAGACTAATTTACAAAGCATTGGAGCCTGCACAGTATAAAATAAAACTGCTTGAAGATCAAAACCGCAATGGGAAATGGGACTCAGGCGATTATTTCAAACGCCGCCAGCCGGAGCCCATCTACATCCGCAATCTAGACCCATTGCGCCCCAACTGGGACATGGACTTGACGATTGATTGGGGGGATCGGAAGAAACTACCGAGTAATTGATTCCTTATTTATGCAGATAAATTGTATTTTTCGTTCACTATAAATTCAGCCAATTTTATTCAAATCGTCTTTGCAACTGAGCAATATTCCACAGGAATTGCTCAAACTTGAGTTAGATACTCATAATCTCATAAACGTGCAAAGATGAATCATTTCAATCCTGCGTATTTACGGTCATTGTTGTGCGCTATCTTTCTGTCGTCCACCTATTTTGTATTTGCACAACAACTGACCTACCCATGTGCAGCATCCGAGATGCAACGTGCGCTCTTTCAAAAAGATTCGGCCTTATTCAAACGCCATTTGGCACTCGATGACGACATTCAGCAACACTTGTTGCGCCAGGCAAATAACCCCGCATTGCGGTCTGCAGCGGTGGTCACTATTCCTGTAGTTGTGCACATTATTCACCAAAACGGTTCGGAAAACATCAGCGATGCTCAAGTCCAAAGCGCCCTTCAACACCTCAATGATGCCTTTGCCCATCAGGGATATTATGGGGCCTCGGGTACTGGAACCAGCATTCCGATTCAGTTTTGCCTTGCTCAGCGAACTCCAGATAACCTGCCCAGCAATGGCATTACCCGTGATGTATCGGCGTTGACCGAAATGAACATGCAAACCCAGGATGCTGCTTTGAAAAACCTGAGTAGATGGGACGCCAAGGAGTACGTCAACATCTGGGTGGTGCGCAACATCAACAGCACGTCCTACGGAAATGGAGTGGCAGGATACGCCTATTACGCCTCCGCCCATGGCTTGTCGATAGATGGAGTTGTATGTGAAGCCCGCTATTTTGGCAGCAGCCCGGCCAATGATGTGGTTTTGATCCATGAAATTGGGCATTACCTCAATTTGTACCACACTTTTGAAGGCGGATGTACCAACAACCAATGTGATCTTGAAGGAGACCGCGTTTGCGATACGCCACCCGATCAGGCCAAACAAACGGGTTGCTTGTACAACTCCTGCTCATCCGACGCCGACGACCCGCGGCCAATCAACCCCCTCAAATCGGATGCAAATGACCTGACCGAAAACTACCTCGATTATTCGCCTTTTTCTTGCCAACACGCCTTTACGCCCGGGCAATCGGCTAGGATGTTAGCGGCACTTCAAACGGTACGGTCTAGTTTGTTGGAATCTTCAGGTTGTTTGCCCCCTTGCACACAGGTCATTGCCGCCGATATTGTAGTGCCTTCCAATATTGTGGTCGGTTCGCAAGTGGCTTTTAAATACAATGGTTCCGGTGCTACCCAATACGAATGGAAATTGAATGGAACGGTTTTTTCCACTCAACAGAACCCGAATTACACTTTTTCCCAGCCCGGAATTTATACCCTCGAAGTATATGCCCGCAATACTGATCCCAATTGCGGTGCTCGAAAAAAGACAACCATTGTTGTACTGTGCAATGTGGTTGCTGATTTTACACCCAAGCTTAGTGCTGCCAGATTGGGTGACCTGGTCACATTTACCAGCACCAGCACCGGGGCTACCAAATTTGAATGGTCGGTCAATGGGGTAGTGGTGGGTATGGGCAATACCTATAGTCAAACGTTCAATTCAAGTGGTGATTTCAACATCCAACTCAAAGCCTCCAATGCCAATTGCAGTACCATAAGTTATGGGCGGGTCATTGTAAATCGGCCATGTGGGGATACCATTGGGCAGGATTATCCTTGTATCGAGATTTGTGACAACGGAATAGATGACAACGGAAACGGCCTTATCGATTGTGCCGATCCTGCCTGCAGGTGCAGTTCTTGTCTTCAGTTGCCGGATGGGGTCATTGGTTCCATAGACAGTATTCAGTGCCTCGGAGATAGCTTGAGGGTATCCCTTACGATTTGTAACCGAGGAAAAGTTGCCTTGCGCTCAACTACTCCAATCGCTTTTTACGCCAGCGATCCCACTTTGAGCAATGCGGTGCCTTTGGCGAAATTACAAACCCTTGGGGTCAGTATTCCCCCGGATACTTGCTTGCGTTTTGCTTTTACCATCAAAGCCCAGTCGGGTAAACCCATCTTTGCAGTGCTGAACGACAATTACAAACGACCACGGCCGTATACCCTGGAGCGTTTTTTGACCGAAGAAAACCCAGAATGCAGTTTTGCCAACAACAAAATCCAGTTTCAATTTGATTACCCCCTGGTACCGAAAATCGATTTGGGCGCAGATCGCTTGGTGTGCAGCAACAGCACAACGGTACTCAAAGCCACCAAGGGGTTTTCCCGTTATCGCTGGTCAGATGGTTCGAAGGATACAACCTTTACGGCTTTTTATCCTGGCATTTATTGGCTGGATGCCTGGGATGCTTGCGGCAATATCCATACAGATTCCGTTCGCCTAAATTTGCAGCCAAACGGACAAGTCGAACTTGGTCCAGATAAGTCCATTTGTAGAGGCGATTCGCTTGCTTTGTCCGTCAAAGGATTTGATCAAGTGAAATGGTGGCCAATTAGTGGCTTGAAATGCAGCGATTGCTCAGATCAGATTACCAGGCCTGACAGCTCCATCCTGTATTATGTGACCGCCAGAACTGGCAATTGCATTACTGGAGATTCCCTGCGGATCTTCGTGCTGGAACGGCCAAATATTCAAATCCAACTTGCTGATACCCTGGGGTGTGTTCGCTCTAGCGTAACACTATCAGCACAAGTTACTCCAGCCAATAGTTTGATTCAATGGCTGGATACCAGCAAAATCGCTTTCAATACCAATGCTCCAAACGTATCCATACCTGGAAAATATACCATCACGGCTAGATTGGGAATTTGTACCAGCACTGATTCGGTGACCATTGCATTGGAAAAATGCAGCCAATTTGCGGTTTATGTACCCAATGCATTGTCGCAGAGTAGTACATTGAATGGATCGTTTCATCCATTTTTCTCAAAAAACGCTGAAATATCAGGGTATCAATTTGAAATTTATGACCGCTGGGGGGAGCAGGTTTTCCGAAGCATTGACCCGCTGGAAAGTTGGGATGGCCGAAGGAAAGGTAAGGAAAGTCAACAGGGGGTGTATGTCTGGAAACTTTGGGTTCGGTATTCAGAAGACGACAAAACAATGGAAGTACTAAAAGCTGGAGATGTAATTGTATTTCGGTAAGTAGGAAATGAGTATGGCGTTGAGCAATTTTATGCTCAACGCCATTACAGATTATAGCAAAGTAGCCGTCAAGGTAATATTTGCATTTAGCAGCTTTGAAACCGGGCAATTGGCCTTGGCGTCAGCAGCGAATTCATCAAATTGCGCTTGGGTCAAACCTTCGGCTTTTACCGAAGTTTCCAATTGAACTTCAGTAATGCTACCGTTTTCCAGGACAACTGTTGCCTTGGTATCGATGCTTTCTGCGGTAAAATCAGCAGCTTGAAGTACAAAAGCCAATTTCATAGAAAAACAACCAGCATGTGCTGCTCCAATCAATTCTTCGGGATTGGTGCCAACACCGTCTTCAAATCGGGTGTTGTAACTGTACTGCGTGCTGGTGAGAACAGTACTTTGCGTGCTAAGGGTGCCATTGCCTGTTTTGCCTGAGCCTTCCCAGTGGGCAGTAGCGGATCTTTTGATTTGCATGGTAAAAAAGGAATTTTATAGTGGTTTTGATGATTCCAATATAGGCAGAAGGAATGGTAACGCAGAAAAATTAACTTCCCTCTAAAAAAATCGGGAAGTAATTTTTTGCGTCATACTTAGTTATTTTCATCAAGCCAAAGGAGCGGCGGATTGAATATTTTCTTCTGCAATGGTAAAATGGCTACTTTCAAGCAGTCCAAAAGCAAAATCGAGTAACAACTTCTGAACTTGGCTTTCACTGTTGCCGTCCTTAAAAACAATATCAGTTAGAGAAGGCAGATGTTCTGAGAAGTAAATGTGACTTTTAGCCATTTCAAGTAATGTACTTGCCAATGAACGTGGATGTGGGAATTTTGGATTGATTTCCAAGATAATGGAAGATAGGGTTAGGGAAAGTGTTTTGTAAGTCAAAAACAAACCTTGCTGGTTCTCTTTGTCAACCTGTTTGGTATAGTATCCTTTTGCTGATTCTGCTATGACGATGCGGTGCAAAACGGCTTCATCTACGTGTTCAGTACTGGGGTCGTCGCGGTGTGCTGCTTCAACCAATGTCTCTAGTGCAATTTTTAATTTTCTTTTGGGGTCATCGATATTGAGGATTTTGGTATCAATACAATACTTGATCCACTCCCAATACCAACTCAGCAAAAACAAAAGCAAACGGTGCTTGTTCTCGAAATAACGATAGACTGAAGCTTCGGTTGATTCAATGCGTTCTGCCAATTTTTTGAAGGTAAAATCCTCAAACCCTATCTCGTCAATCATCAGAATGCTAAACTGAATGATCTTGCGCCCGAGCTTGGTTTCCTGAGGATCCCGCAAATAGAGTTTTTCATTGAGTTTCATTTTGATAGCAACGGCCATAGATGGATTTTTCCTTTAATGGATAAAAAACTTGAAAAAAACCTTAATTGGGAACGACGCACCTGTCTTTATAATTAACAGAAGTAAAAATACGCTACTTTTTTTAAACGCCATATTTGCTTTTTCGTTCTTTCAAAAATAAAAAAAGGGTTGTTCAAGTAAACATGTACTGAACAACCCTTTTTGTAGGAGTAGGAATTGAATGCTACTAATTCAATTATTTCTTCTTCTTGCCACCCGTATCTTTGGCCTCGGCAGCAGCAGCAGAACGCAATGCACGAGGAATTTCGATGGTAACAACCGGAATACTTGGAGAATTCAGCAATTCAATGCCTTCAGGAACCTGTACATCGCGTGCCCGCAATGATTGACCCAAATCCATCGAAGAAATATCGATGAACAATTCGGTTACCATCATTTCTGGCAAAGTTTTGATTTTGGCACGGCGCAATTTCAATTGCATCTTACCGCCCAATTTTACACCCGGAGATACTCCTTTGGTGCGAATTGGAACTTCCAACTTTACTTTTTGGCCATCCACCAAGCTCAAAAAGTCGATGTGCGTCAACTGGCTGGTCAATGGGTGAAGCTGGTAATCTTTTACAATGCAACGGAATTCTATACCGTCAATGGTCAGATTTGCAACGCGGAAATCTGGTGTATAGATGAGGTTCTTGACGTCATTCAGTGTAACTGAAAAATGAACTACGTCCTGCCCTCCGTACAATACACACGGGATTCGGCCATCGTTCCGCAAATCTTTGGAAGGTTTTTTCCCTAAGCCCGTTCTTGACTGAGCTACAATAGAGATTGTTTCCATGATTTGAGACAAATGTATGGTTAATAATAAGTTATGCTCCCAAGCCTTCGCTTAGGGAACGCAAAGATAAAAAGACAATCGGATTTCCCATCACTAACCCATGAATTTATTCGTGGGTTAATAGGCAGGGCCAACCACGTAGGGTTGGCCCTACCCGACAAACAACGCCGAAATCGACCGATGCTCGTGTGTATTCCGAATGGCCCTCGCGAAAAGCTTAGCCGTTGACAAAACCTTAATTTTGGGTGAAGTCTGCTTCAATGGAATGGTATCGCTGACAATCAATTCAGTAAGCGCTGAATTCTCGACATTTTCGTATGCTTTACCCGATAGCACCGGGTGCGTACAAATCGCGCGCACACTGGTTGCTCCTTTTTTCATAATGATGTCGGCGGCGCGGCACAAGGTGCCAGCAGTATCCACCATATCATCCACCAGGATTACGTCTCGACCCTCTACATTGCCAATCACCGTCATACCCGCTACTTCATTGGCTTTTTCGCGGTATTTGTCGCAAATCACCAAATCGGTATGAAAGTGTTTGGAATAAGAACGGGTTCTTTTTACCCCTCCTACGTCAGGAGAAGCAAAGATGACATTGTCCATACCTTGTTCTTGTAGATATGGAATATATATGGCTTCACTTCTGAGGTGATCTACCGGGATATCGAAAAACCCCTGGATCTGATCGGCATGAAAATCCATGGTCATGATGCGATTGGCACCTGCTGCTTCCAATAAATTCGCGATCAATTTTGCGGAGATAGGTACACGCGGTTGATCCTTGCGGTCTTGCCGGGCATAACCAAAGTAAGGAATAACAGCGGTGATGTAACCCGCTGACGCCCGCTTGGCAGCATCGATCAACAACAGGAGCTCCATCAAATTCTCGGCAGGAGGGAACGTAGATTGAATAAAAAAGACATATGCGCCTCTTACTGATTCGTTGATTACCGGCTGCATTTCACCATCACTGAAACGATGGATTTTTACATCACCTAAAGGATTCCCATAGAAATCGGCTATTTTTTCTGCCAAATAACTGGAATTTGCTCCGGATAATATTTTTACTTCAACCATTGTCTGTTAAATTGCGACAGTGTAGAAACTCATGAATGTGAACCACCTGCACCAAATCTTGAAATGAAAATAAAAACGACATCCAGAAGGATTCATTTCTTCTGGATGTTGTTTTTTTTAAGCGGTGTGGTAAAATTTGCCACAAAGGTAAACTTTTTCATTCTAACCCAAATAGAGGATCATCTAAAAACAATGGTGCTCATCAATATAATGCCCCAATCTTTCTGCATACCTTTATTTAGCAACAACATCTACCTCTTATGATACTTCGCCTCGAACACATCGGCATCGCTGTACAAGATTTAAGCAACAGCAATGCGCTCTTTGAAAAATTACTGGGTATCACACCTTATAAAGAAGAAGAAGTGCCATCGGAACACGTCAGGACTTCCTTTTTTCAAACGGGTGAATCCAAAATAGAATTATTGGAAGCTACCCACCCGGATAGCGCCATTGCCAAGTACCTGGAAAAAAAACCAGAAGGACTGCACCACATTGCCTTTGAAGTAGACGATATCCATGCCGAAATGGAACGACTACGTGCAGAAGGCTTCCAACTGCTCAATGCGGAACCTAAAAAAGGGGCAGACAATAAGTGGGTCTGTTTTGTACACCCCAAATCTGCCAATGGCGTTCTGTTAGAATTGTGCCAATCAAATCCTTAGTCTGACGCAAAAAAATCAGGAAGTTAACTTTTCTGCGGTACTAACGTTTGAAGTTTTTCGGAAACAGTCCACTCTTGGCCCGCTTGGTTTTAGGCATTTCTTTGCCTCCAGACAAACGAGAGTTGATGGTATCTACTGCTGGGCAGCCCGATTTGCGGCCACAACTGAGGCTGCTGCCGCTACCAAGTAACCCGAACAAGAACAAAACGAATAGGGCAGATTTGCTTTTTAACCCAAAAGATTTTCCAAATTTCAACATCATTAGTCCATTTTTTAGCGTTAATGAGGGTATAACGAACGAAAGCCCCTGTAAAATCTGGGTTTTTCAAGTTTTTTACCAAAAAAAAGCTTGGTTTTGAAACATAGAGAACCTAAATTTGACACCAATTATTTTTTAATCAAAACCCTTTGAGATGAATAAAGGAGATCTGATTAACAAAATTGCTGAAGGCGCGAAGATCACCAAAGCCCAAGCAACTGACGCGCTTAACGCCGTTTTGGACAGCATTGCCGCTGAATTGAAAGGAGATGGAAAAGTAACCTTGATTGGTTTTGGTACTTTTTCCGTATCTAAACGTGACGCACGCTCTGGCCGCAACCCACAAACTGGTGAAACAATCACTATTGAAGCCAAAAAAGTGGTAAAATTCAAGCCTGGCAAAGAACTTTCTGACTCTGTTAACTAATTGAGCGGATTATTCTAAGTTAATATTATTGCTTGAATCAAAAGGGCAACCCAGGTTTCGATCAGGGTTGCCTTTTTGTTTTTTACAATTTTTTGTTTATTTAATTTTGGTGAACAGAAACTCCACCCATCATGAACTCGCGCACCCTCTGGTCTCCTTCTCCCGAATGGCTTGCTCAAGCCAACCTTACCCATTATCTCCATTGGCTTGAAAAAGAATCAGGCGGCGAAATTGCGGCCAATTACCAAGAGGCCTGGGAGTGGTCAGCTCAACAACCCGCGTCCTTCTGGGAGTCTTTGGTCAAGTATTTCGATCTGCGCTGGAATTACAATACCGTTATTCAAGGAAAAATGCCCCATACCCGCTGGTTTGAAGGCGCCTTGCTCAATTACGCAGAAGAGGTGTTTCGCCGCGCCGATGATCGTTTTCCAGCGATCATCTTTCAAGCGGAGCATTTGCCCGCTCGTGAAATGTCATGGAATGAATTGCGCCAGGAGGTTGCCGCATTGCGCGAATACTTGCAAAATCTAGGGGTGCAGGCGGGGGATAGGGTAGTGGGCTACCTTCCCAACATCCCGCAAGCTACGGTGGCATTGTTGGCTACCCTGTCTTTAGGGGCCGTGTGGTCTTGTTGTTCGCCAGATTTTGGAGCAAGTAGCGTACTGGAGCGTTTTGTACAGATCGAACCAAAAGTGTTGATCGCCGTGAATGGCTACCCTTATGGGGGCAAACGGTTTGACCGCAGAACCGATGTCCACAATTTGCAAGCTCAGTTGTCTACCCTCAATGGTACCGTGATGATTGCTTATTTGGATGAATTTGTAGTGAACCTGCCCAACTGTACCATTTGGACGGAAATAATGCAAAACCAGAATGCACCCTTGAGTTTTACACCCGTTCCTTTTGCGCATCCCATTTGGGTGCTTTATTCGTCTGGAACCACGGGTTTGCCCAAGGCCATTACCCACAGCCACGGTGGAATGCTGCTGGAGCACCTCAAATATTTGCACTTTCACAACGATGTGCATCCCGGTGAGCGATTTTTTTGGTACACCACTACAGGCTGGATGATGTGGAATTTTGTGCAGGCAGCCCTGCTTTCCCGCGCCACGATTGTACTTTACGACGGTAGTCCTGGTTATCCAGATCTGAATGTGTTGTGGAAAATAGCAGCAGAACTCCAAATCAATCACTTTGGCACCAGCGCTGCCTATATATTATCGTGTATGAAAGCGGGCGTTGCCCCATCAAGTTTTGGTTTGCAACACTTGCGCTCAATTGGTGTAACCGGATCGCCGCTGCCTCCTGAAGGATTTAGCTGGGTATACGAAAACGTAAAATCAGACCTCTGGCTTTGTTCCATCAGCGGAGGAACCGACGTCTGCACCGCTTTTGTAGGCGGAAATCCTCTTTGGCCAGTATATGTAGGTGAAATCCAGTGCCGTACCCTCGGCTGTGCCATGGAATCCTGGGACGAAGCCGGGAATCCCCTGATAGATCAAGTGGGTGAAATGGTGATTACCCAGCCAATGCCTTGCATGCCCGTGAAATTTTGGAACGATCTTGATTTCCGCAAATACACCGCCAGCTACTTTGATACCTATCCCGGAGTATGGCGACATGGGGATTGGCTGCAAATCACCCCCCACCATAGCCTGATCATCCTGGGGCGTTCGGATGCGACCCTCAATCGGCAGGGGATTCGGATCGGTACCAGCGAAATTTACCGCTCGGTGGAAAAATTGCCAGAGATCTTGGATAGCCTGATTGTCAACATCGAGAAAGAAGATGGCAGCTCGGTCATGCCGCTTTTTGTAGTCTTGATGGAAGGCGCAATGTTGGACGAAGCCTTGCAAAAAAAGATTGCCCAAACCCTGCGTACCGACTTTTCGCCACGTCATGTTCCTGATCTGGTCATTGTGGTAGCAGAGATTCCATACACCTTGAGTGGCAAAAAAATGGAACTTCCGGTCAAAAAAATCCTGATGGGTAAATCCATCGAACAATCGGTCAACAAAGACGCCATGCGCAATCCTCTGGCGCTGGAAAACTTTAAGCAGATTACGATCTAAGCAACCCGGTGTTGCGTACCAATTCGCGCATCACTCCTTTTTTAGCCGGATCGTAAATCCAGTTGGTATCAAAATAGCTTAATATCTCCGCGTTAGGATCGTTGGAAAGGGTGAGGCTATGGAATTGAGTGCCATTGTTTTGCTGAAAATACCGTACCTCATCCAGCACTTTTTGGTCTACGCGGTACATGATGAAGTCAGAGATAACCAGCACATCCGCATCGCGGTAGTCGTTGGTTTTGAGTTGACGAATGGCCTCGTAAAGTGGAAGTGAAATGTCGGTACCGCCGTGGAAAGACATGCGCAAAAACTTCGCCAGTGCATCAATAGAGTTGGCGATATCCTGAAGATCCAGCGTTTTGATGCCGATGGAAAAATTGATCAAATAAGCTCTGCGGTTTTCGCGGGTTGCCATTTTGAGAATGCCCAGGCACAGTACCTTGGCAATTTGTTCGGGGCGTCCGTACATTGATTCGCTGGTATCTACGCAGACAATGAATGGTCCTTTTTCGCGCTGTTTGATCCGTTGGAAAACTTCGGTAAAATGCTCGGTACTGGGTTGCAAGCGGCGGTCTTCGTATTGGAGGGTGAGTAGGCTTTGCCCTAGCCACTTGTGCAGAAACAGATCTTCTGTTGCAGGGTCGCTCAACAAGGCTGCTTCGGAACTCAACAAGTGGTTCAGATCCCCACTTTCTTTTACCCCGGTTACCTCCGCAGGGGTGTATTCATCGGTAATCCACTCTTGGCGGATGATGGTTTTTTCAAAAGTCTCTTCTTCTATTTCGATCTCGGCCTCGCGCAGATTGCCCAGCAAATCGGCCAATTCCTGAATCGATTTTTCATCTTCCAGCAATTCCTGGTATTGCTGAATGACGTCAAAGGCGCTGTCTTCCCACAATGAACGCGACATGTCCCAACCCAGATAATCTGAAAATGGGCTGATCAGCTTGATCAATTTCTGGTATTCCTGCACTTTGGCATCGAGGAGATTGAGGTAGTTGTCCAGTTCTTCGCCCAATTTGGAGATTTGGTATTCCAGTATCCGCGATTGCACCAGCGCATCCCATTGGGCCAATAGATCGGTCAACAAAATTTCTACCCTTTGGCGGTTTTCTGCACTGAGCTCTTCCAGTGATTTTTCCCCAATTAAAGTTTGAAAACGCTGTTTGTAAAACTCCACATCCAGTTCTTCGCGGCGGAAATGATTTTCCAGATAGGTGACCATGATGGGCCAACGCTTGACAAACAAATGCAGTGGCGTAATGGCCCAATTGTCGAGCCGACTCAGGTCTTCCTGAAATGGATTTTTGTGGCGAACCTTGTCGTAGGTTTTGCGCAGCCAAAACAATGTGTCCAGTACCACTTGCTGCGAGATGCGTTGGTTGCGCTGACAAATCGGTAAAATATCGCGGATGGCAAAAAGCTGATCCAGGGCAGCTTGAAAGTAGCGGAAATACTCGTCTTTTAGGTTGGGGATGTGGTAAGTCCCAGGGCTGAGCTTGTTTTGCAAGTACTGCACGAGGTAGCGCCGCATCTTCCGATCCAGGATGCTGCCAAATTCTATAAAACGCTCATATTCCTGCTCAAGTTGGGTCATATACAATCCATGTAAAACTTACGGGAAACAAAGCTAAACCAAATCAGTTCAAATTCCAGGATCATTCAACTTCTGGTACATTGTTTGCTCAACTGGTTTTTGTAGCTTCACGAAGTTTAGTCATTCTGTCAATAAAAATCCTTTTTCATGTACATCAGATTCCAAATCCTGGGCATTTTACTGCTCAATTTGCTCAGTTCAAGTGCCTTCTCCCAAATCCAGAGTTGGGTCACTCATCCTGCGGGTAAGCTTTTTTTGCAGCAGTCAATTGTCCCTTCTTCCCCTTCCAAAGGCACCGAAACGCTTCCCTGTATTTTTGTCAATGAGCTAAAAACCTTCCAGTCCATGGATGGATTTGGCTGTACTTTGACCGGAGGGAGCACACAATTATTGGCCAAAATGAACCCAGGAAACCGTGCTGCGCTGCTCAAAGAGTTGTTTGATCCCAAAGCGGAAGGAAGTATTGGCATCAGTTACTTGCGCATCAGCTTAGGTGCCTCTGATTTAAGCGACCGGGTTTATTCTTACAATGACCTCCCCGCAGAACAAACCGATCCCCTACAGCTAAAATTTAGCCTGGAACCAGAGCGGAAAGACTTCTTGCCCATCCTCAAGGAAATCTTGCGCATCAACCCTGCCATCAAAATCATGGGTTCGCCCTGGTCGCCTCCTACCTGGATGAAAACCAATGGAGACTCTAAAGGCGGAAGTCTGAAACCTGAACATTACGCCGCTTATGCCTTGTATTTGGTCAAATACATCCAGGCCATGCAAAAAGAAGGGATTGCCATCGATGCCTTGACTGTGCAAAACGAACCGCTGCACCCTGGAAACAACCCTTCTCTATTGATGTATGCCCATGAGCAAGCTGATTTTGTGAAAAATCACCTTGGACCAGCTTTTGTGAAAAATGGCATCAAAACCAAGATTTTGGTGTACGACCACAATGCTGACCGTCCCGATTACCCCATTTCTATCCTGAATGATCCGGCAGCTAAAAAATACATCGATGGTTCTGCTTTTCACCTCTATGGCGGCACAGTTGATGCCCTTTCGGAAGTTCACGATGCACACCCCGACAAGAATTTGTACTTCACTGAGCAGTGGATTGGCGCGCCTGGGAATATGGAAGGCGACTTGCTTTGGCACATCAAAACCTTGATGATTGGGGCTTCGCGCAATTGGGCCAAAAACGTTTTGGAGTGGAACCTCGCCAACGATCCAAAATGGGAACCACATACCGTGGGTGGTTGCACCGAATGCCTGGGTGTAGTGACCCTCGATCAGGAGAAAATCACCAGAAATCCGGCATATTACATCATTGCACACGCGGCCAAGTTTGTGCGGCCCGGCTCAAAGCGCATTTTCTCAAATACGGTACTTTCCCTTGCCAATGTGGCCTTCAAAACTCCAGATGGCCATACGGTTTTGCTGGTAACCAACGATGATGCCAAGGAAATTACTTTTCGCGTCAATGCTGGGAAAACGACATTTACGTATACTTTGCCAGCCAAGTCGGTCGCCACGTTAGTTTGGTAAATTTTTTTAACCATATAGCGTCCATAAATTTGACTTTATGGACACTATGTGGTTAAAATAAACCCTCTTGTACCAAACCTCTCTCGCTCAAAGTCCTTAACTTTACCCCAAAACCATACCTGCCCATGTCCGATGCCTATATTTTCGATGCCTTGCGTACTCCCCGAGGGCGTGGAAAAACCAACGGATCATTGTACGAAATCAAGCCCCTGGATTTACTGGGTACCGCCCTGGAAAACTTACGTATACGCAATGAATTGAATACCAGGGAAGTGGATGACGCCATTATTGGTTGTGTTACGCCTACTGATGATCAAGGATTCAATATTGCCAAAGCTGCACTCATTTACAGCGGCTGGGATGAAAATGTAGGAGGGCTTACCATCAATCGATTTTGTGCTTCTGGCCTGGAAGCAATCAATTTGGCTGCCGCAAAAATCAAGATTGGCTGGAGTGACCTGATGGTGGCGGGTGGGGTAGAAAGCATGAGTCGGGTACCCATGGGCAGCGATGCTGGCCCTTTGATGTACGATCCTGAATTGATCAACCGGGCAGACTATATTCCACAAGGTATTTCGGCAGATCTTATTGCTACTATAGAAGGTTTTTCTCGGGAAGAAATTGATGGATTTGCATTGAAAAGCCACCAACGTGCAGCGCATGCGATGCAAAATGGGTATTTTTCAAAATCAATCATTCCCATTTACGACCGCAATGGTCTGCTGGTTTTGGCGCATGACGAGTATGCACGCCCCGATACAGATGAGGCCATTTTACAACGCCTCAAACCTTCATTTGCTGGTGTCGGCGCACTTGGTTTCGATGCCATGGCCTTGCACAAATACCCCTTGTTAGAAAAAATCAACCACGTACATACAGCAGGCAATTCTTCGGGTATTGTGGATGCAGCAGCTGTGGTATTGATGGGCAGCAAAGAGAAGGGCAAGAAGCTAGGTTTGAAACCGCGCGCCCGTATTTTGTCTATTGGTAACGTCAGCGTCGAACCCACCATGATGCTCACTGGCCCCGGCCCAGCTGCACAGCAAGCGCTCAAAAGGGCCAAAATGAAACCAACGGACATCGATCTTTGGGAATGCAATGAAGCTTTTGCAGCGGTAGTCCTGAAGTTTCAACGTGACCTGGATGTACCCGACGACAGACTGAATGTAAATGGTGGTGCCATTGCCATGGGGCATCCCCTGGGCGCAACGGGTGCCATCTTGATGGGAACTTTACTGGATGAACTCGAACGCCGCAACCTGAGCACAGGTCTCGTAACCTTGTGTGTGGGGGGAGGAATGGGCGTCGCCACCATCATCGAACGCACGTAGGGGCGACCATACGGCCCCAACAAAACGATATCTTCATGATTTACTACAAAAAAGACACCAACAACATCGTCACCCTCACGCTCGATATGCAAGGGCGTCCCATGAACGTGATCAACCACGAGATCTTCGAGGCGTTTGTGCCAGTGGTAGAGCAATTGAAGGTGGATAAGAAATGGGGAACGTTGCGTGGGGTAATTCTGACCTCCGGTAAAAAAACCTTTTTGGCAGGGGGAGACCTCGAGTATTTGTATCAGGCGGACGACCCCGCCGAAGTGTTTGCTTTTTGTGAAAAAATGAAAAAATTTTTGCGCGACATCGAAAGCCCAGGAGTAGCCGTTGTTGCAGCCCTCAATGGCAGCGCCATTGGAACCGGATTTGAAGTGGCGCTGGCTTGTCATCACCGCATTGCGGTCAACGACAACCGGATGGTACTGGGTTTGCCGGAAGTGGAATTGGGATTGATCCCTGGTGGCGGCGGAATTGTACGCCTGATGTGGTTACTGGGAATAGAAAAAGCCTTCCAAATCTTGGCCAGCGGTCACCGGTATTCCCCTCAAGAAGCCTTGCGTGTAGGCATTATTGATGATTTGGCGTCCAGCCAAAAGGAGATGCTGGAAATGGCCAAAACCTGGTTGCTCAACAACAAGGAAAGCCGCCGCCCTTGGGATCAGGCTGGTCGAAGTATCCCCGGTGGATCCGCTAAAGAAGCCAGTGCTGCTGACTACATTCGCTCAGAAGCTGCACGCCTGGCCGCCAAAAACCACCACAATTACCCCGCGCCACAAGCAATTTTGAATGTGCTTTCTGAAGGCTCAAAAGTTGATTTTGATACTGCCGAGCGCATCGAAAGCCGATATTATACTCAATTGGTCATGAGCAAGCAATGCAAAAACATGATCAAGGCTTTTTGGTTCGACACCAACTACATCAAGCATGGACTCAATCGACCGAGAGGGTTTGGCAAATTTCGCCCCAAAAAAGTGGGTGTCATCGGTGCAGGTGGTTTGATGGGGTCAGGCATCGCCTACGCTTGTTTGAAAAATGGACTGGAAGTGGTGATGAAAGATGTTTCAAAACTCATTGCCGAGCGAGGCCGAGATTTTGTGCGCAACAAACTCAATCCATTGGTGCAAAGTGGAGAAATGACCAAAAACGAACGCGATAGCCTGCTCCATAGCATCATCACCACGGAAGACCCTAGCGAATTTGAAACTTGTGATTTGGTGATCGAAGCCGTTTT
This sequence comes from Haliscomenobacter sp., assembly GCF_040403615.1. NCBI lineage: Bacteria > Pseudomonadati > Bacteroidota > Saprospiria > Saprospirales > Haliscomenobacteraceae > Haliscomenobacter > Haliscomenobacter sp. Next base: position 56,848 of record NZ_JBBAKG010000037.1, read on the forward strand.
TGAAAACGCCATGGTCAAGCAAAAAGTAACCAAAGAAGCAGAGGTTTTTCTGGATGAATACGCCTTTATGGCCAGCAATACCGTGTCGATACCCATTACCAAACTGGCCGAAGTTTCGATCCGACCTGACAATTACGTCGGCTTGCACTTTTTTCACCCTGCCGATGAAGTGCCTCTGGTGGAAATCGTTAGAGGTGCGCAAACTTCTGAAGAAACCGTGGCCCGAGCATTCGATTTTGTGAAAGCCATTCAAAAAACACCAATTGTAGTCAAAGACGACTGGGGTTTTTATGCAGCCCGGGTGCAAAATACCTACATTCTAGAGGGCATCACCATGCTCAAAGAAGGCTATCCTCCCGCCTTAATCGAAAACCTTGGGCAACAAGCCGGAATGCCCAAAGGCGCTCTGGCACTTGCCGACGACCTGGGCTTAAATCTGGTACTCAATTATGAAAGTCAGGCAGGCGATCACTACGGCCCTAAATACATTCCACACCCATCAGTAGTAGTGCTCAACAAAATGCTCCAGGAATTCAACCGACCTGGGCGCAACAAAAAAGCCGGTTTTTATGAGTACGAGGAAGGTGGCCAACGCAGCCTATGGCCGGAATTGAGCGAGCATTTCGCACCCCAACTCAGTGCTTTTGATCGACAAGAACTGATCGACCGTTTGTTGATTTCGCAAGTACTCGAAGCCATTTGGTGCATGAAAGAGGGCGTCATTAATTCTATTGCCGCCGCCAATTTAGGAAGCATTTACGGCTGGGGCTTCCCTTCTTTTAAAGGCGGTGTGATTCAATTTGTGACAGATTATGGATTGGATGCTTTTATGGCACGGTGCAAGGAATTGCGCGATAAGCATGGGCCCCGATTCCGCATTCCCAAGCGCTTGCCAGAGTTGGTACAAGACCGGGAATTGGTTGGAGATTTGGTAGGATTGATGTGAGGGAAAAAATTTAGTAAGAAAAAATTGGCTAATTTGTGGCTACTAATTGGCTATTTTAAAAAATAATTGGACAATTTGTGGATAAGTCAATTAGGCTAAATTTTAATTTAGACTTGCCTAAATAAAAATTTATGCCTACCTTAGTCTTGGATTTCCCAAAATCACCAAGACTATGCGTACATTATATACTATTTTGATCTTATTGTTGCTTCCCAAAGTGGCCTTTTTGCAAAATGCTCAATTGCAGGGCATTGTTTTGCACGAAGGAGCCCCCATTGCTTACGCCCATGTTCAGCTCAAAGGAACTTCCTGGGGCGCAATCACAGCTGAAGATGGCTCGTTTCGTCTTGAAAAGATTGATCCTGGGAAATACGAACTAGCTATCTCTGCCTTGAGCTACCAATCTTTCTCACGGGCAATCGACCTGGCAGATGGAATGCTGGATCTTGGTACTGTTGAATTGCAGGAAGACGTACTTGGGCTGCAAGAAGTGGTCATCACTGGCGCGATGAAAGAAACCTTTGTCAAAGAATCGCCCGTAAAAGTTGACGTCATCACCTATCAATTCCTTACCCGCAACAGTGCGCCGACCAACCTGACCGAGAGCATCAAAATGATCAACGGCGTACAAGAAACGGTTGCTTGTGGCGTTTGTTTTACCAACAGTTTCAGCATCAATGGTTTGCCAGGTGCTTACACAGCAGTACTGATTGATGGTACGCCTTTGTACGGCAACCTGTCGGCTGTTTACGGCTTAAATGGGATACCGACAACATTCATCGAGCGAATCGAAGTCATCAAAGGACCCAATTCTACCTTGTATGGCTCTGAGGCAGTTGCTGGCGTGATCAATGTGATCACTAAAGATCCCGCCAGGCAGCCCAAATACGGCCTGAGTACCATGACCACCACTCATGGCGAATCTTATGGCACCCTCAGTTTTGCACCCAAAGTAGGCAAATGGAATACCTATTGGGGATTCGATTGGGGGCACAGCAACGCTTTCAGTGATGCCAATGGAGATGGATTTAGCGATCGAATCCATCTGGATCGGTACACGGTATTTAGTAAATGGTCAATGCAACGCCCCGAGCACCGCCGTTTCAACGTTTTTGCCAAGTGGTATTACGAAGACCGCCGCAATGGCGTTGAACAATTTTTGACAAACCGTGCCTATCGCCAAATTCGCGGCAGCGATACCTACTACGGCGAAAGCATTTACACCCAACGTGCCGAGTTATTTGGTACATATGACCTGGCCACCAAGGCACGCATCTGGATCGATTTCGCCTTTAATA
>NZ_JBBAKG010000038.1:0-10896 GCF_040403615.1 Haliscomenobacter sp.
TGATGCGGTGGAAAACTTCGCTGCGGCGCAAACTGCCTTTGGCAATGGCTACTTTACCTGGGTTTTCTTCCAATGGGGCGTAGGCTGCTTCCGCAATGTCCAGTCGTAAGCCCGCTTTTTGTTTGGCTTTATCCGGGCCATGGCAGGCAAAACACTTGTCAGACAAAATCGGCTTGACATGCAGGTTGTAATCCAGCTCGGTAGGCAATGTTTTTAGCTCTGCCGCCAATTCTGGTGGTAGTTCCGTAGAGCATCCGAAGCCCAAAAACAAACTTGCGAGGATGGGTAGGGTGTACTTGCGCATTCTTCCTTGCATTTGATGCATTTGGTTGCAATCTAATAAAATGAAGGCAATTTTTATTGTTAATTTGCTGGGTTGTGCGAATTTTGATTGACACTCCGGCCTTGAATTGATCAATAAAGTTGTTTATCTTTAATAAAAAAACCGCCAGGAAAGAAATCCCGGCGGTCAACTGCTAGTTGTAAATCTTTAGGCTACTCTAAAAGTCAAAGTTTATTTGTCCAATCCAGGAGAGCGCTTCAAGAACTCATTGTACAACTGGATGTGGCGGCTATCAAGCGGCACTTGCCAACCATCGATGAACAAGTATTTGATTTGATTTCTGGTATCAAGGGCATCACCTGTTGAAGCAAAGAGAGTAGCATTTTTGCCCACTTCCAAGGATCCCAACTTGTCGGCTACGCCAAAAATTTCAGCGGGAATAATGGTGATCGCTTTCAGCGCCTGTTCTTTTCCCAAGCCATAAGCTGCCGCAAATCCAGCGCTGAAGGGCAGGTTGCGTACGTTTTCTGAATCGTAAGTCCGAATGGCAAGGTTTACGCCCGCTTTGTGCATCAAACCAGCGTTGGCGTATGCCTTATCATAACGGTCGGAAGATCGGGTAGGCAGGGCCACGATTGGTCCGGTAATCACTGAAATTTTAGCTTTAGCCAGCTTGTCTGCTACCCGCCAGCCTTCGGCTACCCCGGTAAAAACCACTCTCTTGATTTTTTTGCTTTCTACCCATTTGATGGCCCCTTCAATGTCTTCAGCGCGGTTGACTTCAATCATCAACAGCATTTGTCCGCGTATCACGGGTGCCAAGGCAGCCATTTCAGGATTGTAGACCACTTTTATTTCAGCATTTTTACTGGCCGCTGAGTCGATTTTGGCATACAATTTTGCCCCTTCCCAAATCTCGTTCAAGCGGGTCAAGGCTTTTTCCTGCTCTTTTTTCAGTTCATCCTCGCTGCGCTGTGGGCCAAAAAAGCCACTTCTGCCCAAGGTTGGGAAGTTCATTACCATCCCTCTGAAGCCAGCATACATTTGGTTGGGCGTATATCCCACCAGGTTGATCAAGGAAGCAGTACCAGGGAAACGGCCTCCAGTTGGTGCTACCAAAGCCGTGGTAACACCATTTACGCGGGTTACCGGAATGGCGGTGGCATTGGGATTCACGGCAGTAAGGGCTTCCACTTGAGGAGTGAGTTCACCTACTTCGTCGTCGTCATTGGTTACATCGACCGCCTCGATTTCGACCAAACCCAATTGAGTCCCGCCATCAATCAGGCCGGGATAAAGGGTTAGCCCTTTGCAGTCGATCACTTGAGCGCCACTTGGTACTGCGGCGCTGGCTCCCAAGGCGGTGATTTTCCCGTCTTGAATCACCAGAGTCCCCTGCACCAGGCCTTTAGTAACGGTTTGAATGCTGGCGTTGGTCAAGGCGTAGGTGCCTTTGCTGGGCTTGGCCACTTGACCAAACAAAGTCACCCCTCCAAAAACCAGCAGGAATATGCTTAGAAATTTGATTTTCATGTGTCGTTAGTTTTTCAATTGAAACAATTCCTCCATCAATTCCTGAACGCCCTGCATACAACGATCGTGATCGTGGCGGCCAGTAGCCATTTGGAAATTGGTAGTGGCTTTGATGGGATCAACATCCAAACGCATGTCGTCGGGATCATTGGCGCGGTCAAAGCGAACGATACCGTCAACAATTGCGAATACAGGAATGCCGTATACAGAAAGCGGATGCCCCTCAAAAATAGCCACATCACCTTCTTTGCCTACTTCCAAAGAGCCAATGCGGTTTTCAACGCCCAATTGCTTGGCAGGGTTGATGGTGATCAAAGCCAGTGCTTCATCATCGGTCAGACCGCCATAGTATTGGGTTTTGGCTGCTTCATGGTACAAGTGGCGGATGTAATCACCAGAGTCGGAGTTGATGGAAGTGACGACCCCATTTTTGGTCAGGATGGCTGCGTTGTAGGCAGTAGAGTAATACACTTCAAATTTGTAAGCCCACCAGTCGGCAAAAACCGAGGCAGAAGCCCCAAAAGCGGCCAATTCTGGCGCAACTTTGAACCCTTCGTTGACGTGTTGGAAACATACTTTTTTGACTCCAAAGTCCTTGCACACATTCAGAAGCATCAAAATTTCATCGGCGCGGTAAGAGTGGCAATGGATCAAGATATTGCCATTGAGTACGTCGGCCAGGGCTTCCAAGCGGCGGTCGTATTTGGGAGGCAATGCGGTTGGCTTAGTGGCTTTTTCTGCGTTGTATTTTTTCCAAGCAGCATCGTAGTTGCGGGCTTCCGTGAATGACTTGCGGATCACAAACTCAACGCCCATACGGGTACGCGGCATGATGCCCCGGCCAATTCCGTGTACGCGAGTAGGGTTTTCGCCCAATGCAAATTTGATGGTTCGTGGCGCACCCTCCATCGGATAATCATTGGGATTCAGGGTTCCGTAACGGTGCTTGATGGTTTGGCACTGGCCACCGATGGCGTTGGCCGAGCCGTGCATGGCATGCGAGGCAGTTGTACCTCCAGCCAGGGCGCGGTAGACGGAAATGTCCATTGGGTCGATAACGTCGCCAACAGCAACTTCTGCGGTTACGGGGTTGGTGCCTTCATTAATGGCGTCGAGGGCAATGTGGGAGTGCGCATCGATGATGCCGGGCATAATGTATTTGCCAGTAGCATCAATCGTTTTGGTTCCCGCTGGCGCCGTCAGTCCTTTGCCAATTTTGGTGATCTTGCCATTTTCGATCAAGACGTCGGAGCCTTCTAAGGTTCCTTTGGTCACGGTCAAAACCGTACCATTTTTGATGAGCAAACTGCCTTTGGTTATCTGGGCGTTCAGACCCAGCACAAGCAACAGGCAGCAAGTTATGATGGTGAATTGCTTCATTTTTTTGTTTTTAAACGTTCAATTAATCGCGTGGTTCTTTGGATCCCTCAACAGGGAACACGCCAAAATCACCTGCTTTGACTTTGCCAGAAAACTTTGCTCCGTCAAAAGTGATGTTGAAGTCGAGCGGAATGTCCTGCCCCATGTTGACAGAAGAACTAAAAGTAAGCTCGCTGCCTTTGAGGCTTGGGTTGGAGAGCGGTTTGGATTGACCGTCGGAGCCAGTCCAGGAGCCACCAAGTTTGCCGCCTTCATCAATCAGGCTGATTACGCCTTTGTATACCTGATCGCCAGCGTCAATGCTATAGCTCCATTTGCCGATAAATTTGCTCAGATCGCTTGGTGCTGCGCCCTTGCCTGCCCCAGCTGTTCCAGGTTTCGCAGCAGGCGCCTCTGCTTCAAACTCGTACAAGTTGCCGTCGACAAATACGTAGCGAATTTGTGATTTTTCATCGAAATAAGACTTTTTGGACACCACTAAGTTGGCAATTTTTCCTTTCTCTACGGTACCCAGGCTTTGGGCTACTCCAAACATTGCGGCAGGAGTGGTAGTCAGGGCAGCAAGCGCCTGGTCTTCTTTCAAACCCGCTTTCACCATGCGGCGCAGGGCTTCGCGAATATCAGCGGTTTTGGCATTGAGGGTAGAAAAACCAAAATTGATGCCTTTGCCCGCAAAGACAGCCGCTTGGGTTTCGTAGAGCTTCATCTCATCGGCTCTGCGTTTTTCCAAACGCTCCATTTCCGGGTCTTTGGCAGCGGTTGAGTCTTTTTTAGCGGGTTCTTTCTTCTCCATTTTGGGGAGATCCAGCGAAAGAATGATGGGTATATTTTTGGCTTTAAGCTGATCTGCCAATGTCCAGGCCTGAAGCAAACCTCCCAGGATCAGGGGAAAATTCAATTCCTGCTGCATGGCCAGTACCCGGTAAACGGATTTCAGGTCAGGCGCTACAAAGCAAATTGGGCGCTGCTTGTCCAACACAGGGTAAAATGCCTGTAGAGAACGATCTACTTCAGGGCGAACCATACCTGCTGGATTGGCGGCGTACATTTTTTCGTGCGCTTTGGCTTGTTCGGCTTGCTTGTACAACTCGCGAAATTTTGACATCACCGCCATAATAGTGTTGGGATAAACCCCTTGTGCACCTACCAATTGGCTGATCATGGCAAAATTGTCTTTCAAGATCATGTTGTCAGCGGCAGTACCTCCCAATGAAATCAGGGCACTGCTGCCTGGTAGCATTTTGCCGATAGGCGATACCTGGGCATTGGTAAAACCCAACTTGCGCAAATCCTCGATGGATTTGTCGGCGGGTTTGATCAGGTCGCGGGCCCGCAATTCAGGCTGAATGCCTGCCAAATCGTTGGGTGGCGTACCTGGGTTTACTCCAGTGGGCCGTTGGCCACCGCCGCCGGTGCCGCCAGTTGCAGGGCGTACTTCCGGTTTAGGTATGCCCGCGTTGGATAGTGCATCGATGAAGCCAGCATACACAAACATGGAGTCAGCTGGAATGATTTTAGCGTCGGCAGGAATACTCACGTTTTGCCCGGCATTCAGGATAAGTCCATCCTTGACCACCACTGTACCATTCAGAATGGTTTGTCCAGGTTTGGTAACAATGGTCACGTTTTTGAGGGCATAGGTGCGGGTGATAGGCTTGAGGGCCTCTTCGCTGCTCTGAGCTAATCCTGTACTCAGACACCATACACTTAGTAGGGCGGTAAGGGTTAGCGATAGTCCTTTCATACTCAGGTTTTACAAGGTTGAATAAATTAATCCGTTATTTTAGTCAGAAAAAACTTTTCATTTTTGCATTAGCGACCAATGGCATTAAAAATACCCTAAAAAGCACAAAAGCGTACTTAAGCTCGAGTTTTTCAGTCTTGCACTAATGTTAAATTTTAACAAAATCTGGGTAAGAAGACTGGAAGTCCAGAGGAAGCCTTATATTTAAGCCACAGAGAAATATCCAAAAAAAGAAATTACTAAACCCAAACATCTGAAATAGAGCTTTTTACAAAGAAAAACACAAAATTTTCAGCTGATCAGTTCATCCCATCAACGTATCAGAACGCTCTAATACATTAGTCTGACGCAAAAAATTACTCAGTGTTATTCGCCAAACATTTATGTACTATGAAACCAGCAGCAGCCATTCTACTCACCCTAATGCTTTGTGTCTTGTTTTTTGCTCAAGCTGCGGCTCAGAAAGTATACAGCATCGACCAAGCTTCTCCCCTGGAAAAGCACTGGGTGGATTCTGTTTTTAAAACCATGAACGCCGACGAACGCCTGGGTCAATTGATTATGATTCGGGCGCATTCCGATAAAGGTGCGGACTATGCGGAGGCAGTGGCTGAGGTAGTACGCAAATACAAGGTGGGCGGGCTTTGTTTTTTTCAGGGCACTCCCGAAAAACAACTGGAATACACCAATAAATATCAGACCCTTTCCCGAATTCCGCTGATGGTGGCAATTGATGGCGAATGGGGCTTGGGCATGCGCATGAAAGAAAGTACCCTGAGTTTTCCAAAGCAATTGATGCTGGGTGCCATCCAAAACAATGACTTACTGTACAAGATGGGCGAAGAAATTGCTCGTCAATGCAAACGAATTGGCCTCAATGTCAATTTTGCACCTGTAGCAGACATCAACAGCAATCCACGCAACCCAGTCATTGGTTATCGGTCATTTGGTGAGGACCGCTACAACGTAACCCTCAAGGCATACAACTACATGAAGGGGATGCAGGATCACGGGATCATGGCTTGCGCCAAACATTTTCCTGGTCATGGCGATACCGATACCGATTCTCATTACAGTTTGCCTCTGATCAAACACGAAATGTCGCGGTTGGACAGCGTCGAGTTTTACCCCTTTCGTTCTTTGGTCAACTATGGCATTGGGGGCGTAATGGTGGCGCATTTGCAAGTTCCGGCGCTAGACGAGCGCGAAGATCGGCCTACCTCCCTTTCTCGCAATACCATTACGCATGTTTTGCGCCGCGCGCTGGGTTTTGAAGGCATTATTTTTACCGACGGCATGGAGATGAAGGGGGTGACCGAACATTTCACGGATGGCCTTGCCGAAGCAGAAGCGATTTTGGCTGGCAATGACATGATTTGTGCCCCGCCCAGCACCGCCGAAGCCATCGAAGCCCTGCGCCGCTATGTGCGCGATGGCAAAATCAGCCCCGATCAAATTGACGAAAGTGTAAAGCGGATTTTATCCTATAAATTCCGACTGGGCTTGACCAAATACCTCCCCAAAGAACCCCTCACCGCCCGTAAGGAAGTGAACGCTCCTCAAGCTGAAGCCTTGAAACGGGAATTGATCAAAAACGCCATTACCATGGTGCGCAACCAGGATCGCCTGATTCCTTTTGGCCGGGTGGATACACTTTCATTTGCGTCATTGAGTATTGGCACTGGTGCGAATACTGCATTTCAAAAACGCTTGTCTTCTTATGCCAAGGTGACTCACTTTCAGACCGATAAAGAACTAAGTGAAGAGCAGCAGAGGGTTTTATTGGCGCAACTGAGTAAATTCAAAGTGGTACTGGTAGGTTTGCACGACATGACTTCATCCGCAGCCAAAAACTATGGCCTTACTACCAGCAGCATTCAGTTTTTGAAAAAGTTGAACGAAAAAACTAAAGTGGTATTGAGCATCTTCGGATCACCCTATAGTTTACAGCATTTCGACGATTTTGAGTGGGTACAGATGGCTTATGAGGGAGAAGACCTGGTACAAGACCTGAGTGCGCAGGCTCTTTTTGGAGCATTTGGCATGACGGGCCGCTTGCCGGTGACGGCTTCTGAGCGCAGTGCTTTTTTTACAGGCGAAGAAACACAGGCCAATGGCCGTTTTGGGTATAGTATTCCAGAATCCGTGGGGATTTCTTCAGACACCCTCAATCGCATTGAACTGATTGCCAACGAAGCAGTCAATGTAGGTGCAGCGCCAGGTTGTGTAGTACTGGTGGCCAAAGATGGACAGATCATTTATGAAAAAGCTTTTGGCCATCATACCTACCTCAAAGATCATCCCACCCAAACTTCGGATATTTTCGATTTGGCCTCCGTTACCAAGATTGCGGCAACGACCATTTCCATGATGCGTTTTATGGACGATGGGCGCATCGACTTGCGCAAACCACTCAGTGATTATCTCCCCGTTCTCAATGGCACCAACAAGGCAGCGATGGTCATCCGAGACATTATGGCGCACAATGCGGGCTTGATTGGGTGGCTGCCTTTTTATAAACAAACCTTGTCGCACACACCCGATAGCTTGAACAAGCCTTCGTTGAAATATTACCGTAACACTCCTGATGATGAATTTTCTGTGCCCGTGACAGGCAACTTGTTTTTGAACAAAAAATTTATTGACAGCATTTTTATCCAAATCCGGCAGTCGGAGTTGCGCCCCAACATCAATTACCGGTACAGTGATCTTGGTTTTTACATGCTTGCGCAAATGGTGAAAGAGCAAACCGGAATGGGTTTGGACAAATACGTGGATTCTACCTTTTATGCGCCTTTGGGCTTACAATCGGCTACCTTTAATCCCTGGAAGAAATTCCCCATTGATCAAATGCCTCCTACTGAAGAAGACCGCTACTTTCGCCAACAGCGCGTACAGGGTTATGTACACGATATGGGTGCTGCCATGCTGGGTGGCGTAAGTGGCCATGCAGGGCTTTTTGCCAATGCCAACGACCTGGCGGTGATCATGCAAATGCTTTTGCAGCAAGGTTTTTATGGTGGTCATCGTTATTTGGCGCCACAAACGGTGCACAACTTCATTACTCGCCATCCACGCAGCATCCGGCGCGGGGTTGGGTTCGACATGTACCCCATGGGCGCGAGTTACCCTACCAATATGTCGGCTCAGGCTTCTGAAAGTACTTTTGGTCATACTGGGTTTACGGGCACCTGTACCTGGGTAGACCCTGAGCACAATCTGGTCTACGTGTTTTTGTCCAATCGTACTTATCCTTCGATGCACAACAACCGCTTGGAGAAAATGGATACGCGTCAGCGCATTCAAGGGATGATTTATAAGGCGATTCGGCCCAAGGGAGCCAGCGGGGCTGCTTCGGCACAGTGATTATTGAAGCAAGCAATTTGATTGTTAAAATCTTTTTGGTGAATAAATTTGCCGTTAAATAGGGGTATACCAAGACATGCTGCATCTTGATTAAAAACATGCAAGCGATGAAAAAAATACTGATCCTGGCTGTAGCTCTAATTGTAGCAAGTGGAGCATATGCCCAACGCGAAGAAACCCTTTTCAATCAAACCCGATTGGACTTGACTGGCTTCTGGTTTTCAGACAGCCACAACTTTACTTTTCTAGACAATGATGCCGAATACTTTTCAGGTGGCAATTTCGCTTTTGAGTTTGGTCGCTCATTGATGGTTGGCTGGGCATGGCAGCGCATGAAAGATTATGCCCCTTTGCCCACCGATAATGCGTCAGGGTACAAGCTCCGCAACCGAGGATTGCTGATTGGCTATGCGCCTGGTACCGGCAAAGTAATTCATCCCTATTTGAGTGCTATAGTGGGGGGAGGACGTATTGATTTTGACGACCGAAACCTGACCCGCGATCGCGTTTTCGTGCTGCAACCTGCAGTTGGACTGGAGGTCAATGTTTTCCGTTGGCTGCGTTTGGGTGCCGAAGGTGGTTACCGCCTGGTAACTGACGTGAATGTAGGTGGGCTGGAAAGCTCCGATGTATCCAAACCATTTGCCCAATTGCAATTGCGCTTTGGATATTCCTGGGGAAACACCTGGCGGTAAATAAGTTGAAGTTTAGGGTTGAAGCGTTTAAAATTTTCAACCCTAAACTTTTCATCTTACTTCGCGACTACAACCATTTTTTTCGTCTCCGTGAAGTTGGCCGTTTCCAGGGTATAATTCAACACACCTGAAGCCTTTACGTCACTTTGTTTCAGTACGAATTGCTGCTGTCCTTTGGAAAAATCCGCCTGGGTGCGGTACAGTAATTTGCCTTCCACGTTGCGCACTACCAAAGTACCTTTGCCCGCCTGTGGCAAAAAGAAAGCAATCACCGTCTCTTCGCTGAAGGGATTCGGTGAGTTTTGAAACAATACCGCTTTATCTCCTTGCGCTACCGCAGATTGGAAATTGAATTTGATGCCCACTTGTTCGTCATTGTGGGTATAAGCTTCCATAGTGGTAGGCCGGTTTTGGAGTCCCAGAATTTTGCTGAGGGGGATGTCTTTACGGCTGTTGATTTTCAGGGTAAAAAGCACCTCATTGAGTTTCTCTTTGGTCAGAGGGGTTGATACATTCCAGGAACTGGTGATCAAACCATTTTTTGGAAAAAACCCAAAATTGTCTTCATGGAGGATACCCGATTCGATGCCAGTGATTTCGGCCACGGTTGGGTCAATGAAAATAGAGAACTGAAAACCTTGTACGTTAGCCAGATTCAGGGCCGTAATTGGAATGTCGTAGCTTTGGCCAGCTTTCAATTCTTGTTCTGCAGCATTGAGTTCCAGGTCGCGAGCAGTACGCTTGTCGGCCATTTTTTGGGCATTGAGCGACAAACAGCATGCACACAGCACGAGCAAAAGATAGATATGTTTTTTCATGGTCGTATGATTTGTTGCTTTTAATTGAATGCCTGCAAATTTATTGCAAAAAAATCAGACTTGTTAGAAGTTAACGAGGTCAGGCCCTGATTTTTTCGGGAATTGCCGAATCTTTTGTACTCTTGCTCAATGAATACGACACCCTCTCCCTCTATGTCCATTTTGCGCGCTTATTTGGCGCTTGGAATCCTCAGTTTGGTATGGGGCACTTCATTTATTCTGATCAAAAAAAGCCTAGAGTCTTTTGAGCCAGTTCAAGTGGCTTGCTTGCGCATGTCGCTTTCAGCCATTGCGTTTATCCCTGTGTTGATTTACAACCGCAAGCGTATGGAGTGGTCGAGACTCCCCTTGCTGATGGTATTGGGGCTTTGCAGCAGTGCCTTGCCCGCCATTCTTTTCTCTACCGCTCAAACCAGAATCAGCAGCGCGACGGCAGGAGTACTCAATTCGCTCACGCCACTGTTTACTATGATTCTTGGCGTACTATTTTTCAACATCAAAGTGAAATGGCAGCAAGTTTTAGGCATTTTGATTGGTTTGGCTGGAGCTGCTTGTCTGGTACTCATGAGCAGGGGTGGCAGCGCAAATGACCCCCTAGGCTATGCTTTGCTGGTTGTATTGGCAACAGTTTTTTATGCGATGGGCACCAACCTGATTGCTTCCAAATTTCGAGACATGGATTCGCTGCTGGTCAGCGCTGGGTCATTTGGTACGGTGGGCATTCCGCTGGCATTTGTACTGGTGCTGGGTACCGATTTTGTACCTCGGTTGAGTACTTTGCCCAATGTGTGGATTTCCTTGGGGTATGTGGCTGCTTTGTCCTGGGTTGGGACTGTGTTGGCCACCATCTTATTCTTCAAGGTTATTCAACAGACCTCGGCCATATTTGGGGCTACGGTTGCTTACCTCATGCCGATAGTGGCCATGTTGTGGGGGGTATTTGATGGTGAAAAAATCGGTTTGTTGCACATTGGTTGCATGGGGATTATTTTGGGTGGGGTGTATTTGACCCGAAAATCTTCCTCTTGATGGCTTCGCCATCTGTTGGGCAACCGCAAGGGTTGCCTCTACTTGGGC
>NZ_JBBAKG010000038.1:10996-47797 GCF_040403615.1 Haliscomenobacter sp.
AACCGCATACCCATGACGGCTTTGCCATCTGTTGGGCAACCGCAAGGGTTGCCCCCCTACTTGGGCAACCGCATACCCATGACGGCTTTGCCATCTGTTGGGCAACCGCAAGGGTTGCCCCTACGCGTCTTTCCATCGCCACAAATACCGGCAGGCGTACGTGCGGTATGGTCGCCACGTTTCGGCAATTTCGGTCAATTTTTGGTATTGGGCTTTGCCTTCCAATTCTACTTCGTACAAACGAATCATGGCTTGGCGGATGCCTAGGTCATCGATAGGAAAAACATCGGGTCGTTTCAACACAAACATCAGGATCATTTCAACCGTCCATTTGCCAACACCTTTGATGCTGCTCAACAATTGAATAATCTCGGAATCGCTGAGTGTAGACCAATCTTTGGAAAAAAGCTGATGCTCCACAAAAAAAGCAGCAGTATTGTGCATGTACCTGGCCTTTTGATTGGACAAGCCGACCCCACGCAAGGCGTCATGCGGCGTGTTGCCCAACAAGGTTGGATCAGGATATTCATTAGGAAAAAGTGCCAAAAAGCGTTTGAAGATGGTATCCGCGGCTTTTACCGACAATTGTTGTGAAGTGATCGACTCAAGTAGGCCAAAATATACATCATCCGTGTTTGCTCCTGAATTAGGAAAGGCAATCAGGGGCAAAATTGTAGCGAGTTTAGGGTCTCGCGCCAGGTGCGCGATAACTTGCTCTTGCATGGGTTTTTAATTTTTTTGTTTAAAAACCCAGGTAAGATAAAACAACAATCAAAGAAAGCAAAATTCAACTTGGGAAAAAGCACTAAACCCGAATTTTGGCGGCCATAGCCGTTTTTTGAAATTTCAACTCAACGAATTGTTCTTTGAAGCCCATTCTTTTGGCCATCATCAAAGCGGGGTGATTGGGTTTGGCATATATGGCGATATCACCATCTGCATAGTCCACTGCTTTGTCGATCAATTCTTCCAGGAAGTTGGTTTGGGTTTTGTAATCTTCGTGTATTGCCGCCAGTACCAACAAGTTTTCGGATTTAAACCCTTGCATTCCTGTCTTATTGACGACAACCCCTGCTACTATCCGGGTATTGATGGAATAGGTGAGTACAAATCCTCCAAAAGAAGGTTTATTTTTGAGGGCGTAATCCAATGCCTCTTGAATTGCACGATACTCCGTATCGGGTGTGTGCACTCGAAAGAAGTTGAGTAGGGAGAAGCTTTCCAAAGGATTGACCCCTGAAAAAGCATTGTACATCTGAATGGAGCGTTCCATGCTTTTAATGGTAAAATTGTGTGAGTACGTAGATTTTGGCCTAAATGTTTGATATGCACAGGGAATTACTCTAATCTCAACAGCTGGAAACGGAGGTCAAGTAGGGGCTACTTTGTCATTTGCATGTAAATTAGATTTTTTTTATGAAATGAAAAAGATTTTTCTTTTTTTATTTCATTGATTATCAATTATTTTCATACGTTTATTTCAAAGGCTTGATAAAAGCCGTAACCATAATCCGATGAAACACATTCTAAATAACGCATTTTATTTGTTTGGAATTGTCCTCGCTTTGCATTCAACTCTTTTTGCCCAAAAAATTGATCGGGTTGTGCAGGAAGCCTTGATTGCTCATGGACAAACCGAGGCCTTAGTCGTATTGGTAGAACAAGCCGATTTGGGTTTTGCGCAACAACTGCTGACCAAAGAAGCAAAAGGGGAATACGTTTTTCAAAAACTGAAAGCCACTGCCGAGCGCAGTCAGGCACCGCTATGGAAAATCCTACACGCCAATGGGCTAAATGCTACCCCACTTTGGATTGTCAATGCTCTTTACCTGCCTAAACTGGATTTGGTTACCGCGCGTTTATTGGCAGCTCAGCCGGGGGTTCAAAGCATTATCAGCAATCCACATACTTATTTTTCAGCCCCCAGAGTAGAGGCCAATGCCGACAATTTGCGTGCTGCCATTGAATGGGGCATCAGCAAAATAGGCGCAACAGAGGTTTGGGCCAAAGGCATAAATGGAAAAGGAGTGGTCATTGCGGGCCAGGATACGGGCTATGATTGGGAGCATCCCACCCTCAAAAAGAAATACCGGGGTACCGAGGCAAAAATTGATCACAACTACAATTGGCACGATGGCATCAATAGGTACAGTCCGCTGAACTCAGATACCATCAACCCCTGCGGGCTCAACTCCAAAGTGCCCTGCGACGACGATAGCCACGGCACCCATACCATGGGCACCATGCTCGGCGATGATGAGGCCGGAAACCAGATTGGCGTTGCCCCTGGTGCCCGCTGGATCGGCTGCCGGAATATGGAGCGCGGCTGGGGAAGTCCTGCATCCTATCTGGATTGCTTTCAGTGGTTTTTGGCCCCAACCGATTTGAAAAACCAAAACCCCAACCCGAAATTGGCTCCTCATGTGATCAACAATTCCTGGGGTTGCCCAGATATTGAAGGTTGTGGCCCAGGAAACTGGGGCTTGATGCAAAAAGCCATTGTCAATTTGCGTGCTGCGGGTGTAGTAGTGGTGGTTTCGGCGGGCAATGCGGGAGCTCAGGGTTGCAGTTCGGTCAATGATGCTCCCTCATTTTTTCCAGAATCCTTTTCAATTGGGGCGACCCGCAATGACGATGTCATCGCTCGTTTCAGTTCGAGAGGTCCGGCGCGGTACCTGGGTTCCGTGGTACTCAAGCCGAATGTGTCTGCTCCTGGGCAAGGAGTACGTTCATCCATCCCGAAAGGGGGATTTGCCATTTTCAGTGGTACGAGTATGGCCGGTCCACACGTTGCAGGGGCGGTGGCACTGATCATTTCTGCCAATCCTGCATTGGCCGGACAAGTAGAGGTCATTGAAACCTTGTTGGAAAAAACCGCAGTGCCGCTTACGGATACGATGAATTGTGCTGGATTAAAGGGCAATAGTCAACCCAATCCTATTTATGGCTATGGCCGCATCAACGTTTTGGCGGCGGTAGAGGCTGCGCTCAAAATGACCACTCCTGTTGATACGCCTATCCAACAAAAAATAGTCATGCAAATTGCCCCTAACCCGGTTACAGAGGGGACTGTCCAACTGGAATTGGGCGCCATTCCCAACGCTGGAAGATTGGAGCTTTTGGATGCAACAGGTCGATTGTTACAGCGACATACCTTACCTCAAGCAAAATTTCAGACCAAAACCCTTACCTTGAGCGCCTTGCCTGCCGGAACATACATTGTGCGGATAACGGCAGGAAATGCCTTTGGCTATCAAAGAATTGTGAAAATATAATTGACTCATGTTCAAAAATCCCTTCCTGCTTTTCTTAGGAACGGCCATGGTATTGCGCATTTTTTCTTTTTTCCCTTCGGTAATCAATCACGATGAATCGACCTACATCGTGATTGCAGATGGCCTGCTTCGCGGGCAAACCTATTGGGTAGACAGCGTAGATACCAAGCCTATCGGGATATTTTTGTTGTACGCGCTGTTGTTGAAAATAGGCGGAGGGTCAATTTTTTTGTTGCGTTTTTTCACCACGATCTGGATTAGTGGCACGGCCTATTTTTTGTATCGAGCTAAACGAGCCTTGGGTGCCGACAAAGGGGCTTCCCGGGCCAGTGGTGTGATGTACGTGTTTCTTTGCTCCATGTTTACGTTTTATGGCGTTTCGCCAAACACAGAGTTGTATTATGCTATATTTAACGCCCTTGCACTCTGGTTGATACTAGCCTATCCGCAAAAGGGTTGGAGTATGTTGTTGGCAGGATGCGGCCTGGGGGCAGGATTCATGATCAAGTACACCGTTGCTTTTGATGCGTTGGCCTTGGGATTGATCGTAGGATTGCCTTACCTGAAGCCAGGAGCAAAATATGGGCTTTTGTTGCGCCAGTGGGTTTTACTGGTGACGGGTTTTCTGGTTTTGCCTTTGTCTGCTTTTTTGACCTATCGTGCCTGGGGGTTGGGAGATGTATTTTTGCACTATACTTTTGGGATAGGAAGTGCGTATCCGGCTTCATTGAGCTTGGGCAGCAGGGCAATGTTTTTGCTTGATTTTCTCTTGCGGTTTTTCCCGATTGCTTTTTGTTTCGGCTGGGGATTGGTCAAAAAAAGCCAATCCTGGTTGATTGCCTCCATTTGGGCGGTTTCGGTGCTGGTGGCCATCAATGTGCAGGGCAAGCCATTTGGGCATTATTTCATCCAGATGATGTTGCCATTTGCCTTTCTTGCTGGCGATTTTTTTGCTGCAGATGCCCCTCGACCAGCCTGGACCAAGTGGTTGTTTTCATTTCGCAATGCTGCAATTGCGCTGACTGTATTGGGCATACTCAACTTGTTTTTACAGAAAAAAGATTACCTGGACAAGCCGGATCATGCCCGCGAAACGGCGCACTATCTTCAGCCGCTCTTGTTGCCCGATGATCGGATTTACATGGGAAATTACCACCAGATTGTATACCACCTCTTGAAGCAAGAGAGTCCAACGCCTTACGTGCATCGTTCTTTGATTTGGGAAAAACGGCACCGCCAGGTTTTGCAAATCGGCCTGAGCAGGGAGTTGGCGCGCATCCAGAAAGTAAATCCGCGCTTTGTGGTGTTTCAGCCAGAATTGCCCGATGAACCCGCGTTACAAGCATTTATGTACCGCTACCGGGTGATCAAAAAAATTCGGGACAAGGCTGTGGTGTATGAACGCAGGCCTTGGTGATTATTCGATATTATGTCTATTTTTTCTTGGCGTTCTCTACCAATTCGTTGGTTTTCTCTACTTTAAAACTGAGGCCTTTTACACCCGTTACTTTTTCAGTGCGCATGTACTGCTCGATGATGAATTGGTATTTTCCGGGCGTTTCAAAGATGGCATTTTGTTGGATAGGGATATCCAGCGAGCAAGTCTGACCGCTACAAGAGCCAAACCAGGTTCCACTTCCGTCCGAGAGGTTGAGCGAAACGATTTGTTCGCGACTTTCTCCCTTCGGGAAAATCGTTTTGATCTTCACATACAAATTTTGGAAAGCAAAATCAGGACTGTGTTTAACCCCTATGATCAGATTATAGAGGTGCTTCAGGTCTTTGATTTCAACGGTATGCTGCTGTACCTCCTGGTAAGTCCAGGTATCGTTGGAGAAAGTGGTTTTGTGTTGATAGACGTAGTTGGGACCACAGGCACTAAGCAATAAGGCAAGACTAAGTGCAACAAAGTTGATTTTCATAAAAAAAAGTTGAGCATTGGGTGTTCGAGTTCGCTTGCTTTTCACCTCACCCTCCTGCATCAAGCAGGGAAGAGGCTGGAATAAACAAGCGATCTCGAAACGACCAATGCTCCTGGTTTATTTAGCCGCTACTTAAAAAAGTCGCGCATTTTTTCAAAGAAAGTGCGGTCAGACTTACCCGGTTGAGGCTTAAAATTGGGCATTTCACGCATCTTTTCGAGCAAACGTCGCTCTTCGTCGTTCAGTTTTTTGGGTGTCCACACATTCACGTAGATCAACTGATCGCCCCGTTCACCGCGGTATCCTTGAACAGAGGGTAGCCCTTTGTCTTTCAATCGGAAAATCTTGCCAGCCGGTGTACCTGCGGGGATTTTGATTTTGACTTTACCATCCAGGGTTGGCACTTCTTCAGAGGTACCCAGACCCACATCTGCAAAGTTGACAAACAGCTCGTAGATGATGTTTTGGCCATCCCGTTGCAGGTGCTCGTGGGGTTTTTCTTCGATGGTGATCAGCAAATCACCTGCGGGGCCGCCTTGTGGGCCGATGTTGCCCCTACCGCGCATTTGCAGTTGCATTCCTTCTTCAACGCCTGCTGGAATATCGATATCGAGGGTTTCTTCGCCATCAACCGTTCCGGCACCCCGACATTTGGTACAATTGCTGGTCACCACCTGCCCACGGCCACCACAGGTAGGACAAGGGGTGGTAGTGGCCATTTGGCCCAAAAAAGTATTGCGTACTTGACGTACATAACCGCCGCCATTGCAAGTGCCGCAAGTCTTTACCGAGGAGGAATCTTTGGCACCTGACCCATGGCATTCGTCGCAAGTTGTTTGCTTGCGTACTTTGATCTTTTTGGTGACGCCGTTGGCAATCTCTTCCAATGAAAGCGACACTTTTATCCGCAGGTTTCCACCGCGTTGTCCAGAAGCACGACCGCCACTAGAACGGCCACCCGCACCGCCAAAGAACGAATTGAACGGAGAATCGTCTCCAAAAACATCACCGAATTGAGAAAAGATATCATCCATGCTCATGCCGCCAGGGCCACGACCGCCGCCCATATTGGGATCAACTCCGGCATGACCATAACGGTCGTAACGGGCACGTTTATCGGCATCACTCAGCACTTCATATGCTTCTGCACCTTCTTTGAATTTCTCTTCTGATGCTTTGTCTCCAGGATTCTTATCCGGGTGGTGTTGCATCGCCAGACTGCGGTATGCTTTTTTCAAAGCAGCATCGTCGGCACTTTTAGGCACACCAAGCACTTCATAATAATCACGCTTATTTGCCATGACCCCTTATTTACCAACCACCACTTTCGCGTAGCGGATCATTTTATCTTTTAATTTATACCCTTTCTCCAATGTGTCAATCACTTTGCCTTTCAGGTCTTCCGAAGGAGCTGGAATTTCGGTAATGGCTTCATGGATCTCGGCATCAAATGGTTGTCCGTTGGATTCCATTGGTTCCAAGCCTTGAGCATTCAAAATATGGTAAAATTTGTTGTACACCAACTTGATTCCTGCGCCAAATGGTTCAGGGCTGTTGGGCAATTCACCAGCGGCTTTAATGCGGTCGAAGTCATCCAAAGCCGGAAGCAATGCCTGAATGGTTTCCCGAGCAGCAGTATTCATCAACTCCAGGCGTTCCTTGAGGGTACGGCGCTTAAAATTGTCAAACTCTGCAATGTTGCGGATGTACTTGTCTTGCAATTCGGCATAATCCCTTTGGAGGCGAGCATACTGTTCCTCGACTGAAAATTCATTGCCGGGTATTGCATCTCCTTGCTCTTCGGCGTTTGGGTTGTTCATTTCGTTTTCCACGGGCGTTTCTAAGGTTTCTGCCTTGATTTCCATTTCTTTATCCTGGTCCATCACGGTTCGAAAGTTTTTTGAGAATCCCTTATCAATTATCTTGCCATGTCAGAAATATTGGAACAAAGAAAGTCAGCTTGGCAGTTTTTGTCAGAATGTCCTGACAGTTTGGTTATTGTCCGATAATCTTTTCAACTTCGTCAGGACGTACATTTACCCCAATGATCATGCCCTGAGGGCTGATGAGGTAATTGCTGGGTATCGCCCTGACTTTGTAGAGGGTGGCAATTGGTGCATTGAAAAATTTGAGGCTACTCGTTTTATCCATGATTTGATACGGCCAAGTAAGTCCATCGTAAAGGATGGCTTGCTTCCAATTGTTTTCATTTTGTTCTATTGAAATGCTGACCAGGTGGATTCCATCTGCTTTTTTTAGTTTTTTCCCGGCATAACGGGCATTAAAGGCTACCCAATTGGGATTCTCCATGCGGCAAGGGCCGCACCAGGAACCCCAAAAATCCAGCAGGACATAGCTACCTCGCAGATCAGAAAGTTTAAAAGGCTGATTATCGATGGTCGTTGCGCTGAAATCCAGCGCTTTTTGGCCATTGACAAATTGGGGCTGGGTATAAAAATATTTTCCAATGTACACACCGATCACGACGATGAGTAAAATCACAACCAAGCGGTCAAAAGAAAGTTTCATGGAGAAAAAATTAGGCTATAAACTAAAATCAATCTCGGTATTGTCGCCAATATTGAGGCTTTGGCGCAGCCCGGTAATGGATGCATCATTGCCTACCACCGAATTTTGCAGGATGATTTCCTGGATCGCGGCATAATTGCCAATGATTGAATCCCGTACAACGGCACTATTGATGCGCACGTTGTTGCCAATGGTAACATGCGGCCCGATGATAGAGTTGCTGATTTGGCAGTTTTCCCCGATGCTGACCGGATGAATAATGATGGAGTTGTCAAAATCTGGCAGATTTGAAGAAGCGTATCCTTTGCGGCGCAACATAATGGCATTGGTTTCAAGCAGGACGTCTTTTTTGCCACAATTGAACCAATTGTCTACTTCGATGGTGTTGAAGCGGGTACCGGTTTCAATCATGCGCATCAGGGCATCGGTCAGTGGAAATTCGCCTTCGGTACGGATATTATTGCTGATGTTGAATTCCAGGGCATCAATAAAAGCCGGCACTGCTTTGATGTGGTAAAAACCGACCATGGCCATGTTGGACTTGGGGATGCGGGGTTTTTCGATCACTTTGCTGACCAATCCATCTTCACCATATTCAACTACACCATATTCGCGTGGATCGTTTACTTTTTTTACCCCCAAGCAAGAGTAAGGATCCAGAAGTACTGGTTTGAAATCCAGATCGATGATGGTATCCCCAAAAAAAATGAAGACGTCGTCTGCATCCCGAATGGATTCTCGGGCAGTCCAGATGGCGTGAGCAGAACCTAATCGAATCTCCTGATTGACAAATTGCTTTTCAATGTCAGGATAAGCCTGCTCAACGTAATTTTTTATTTTTTCCCCCAAATAACCGATGACAAAAATGAAATCGCGAACGCCAACCTCTATCAACTGATCGATGATGAAAGAAATGATGGGTTTTCCCGCAACGGGAATCAAGGGTTTGGGTTGGGTATACGTGAGTGGGCGCAATCGAGTACCTGCACCAGCCACCGGAATAATTGCTTTGGTATGCATGGTTTTTGCTTAATAGTAGGGCAAAAATAAGTGTTCATTTTTCTTGAGCCAAAGGATTAGATAAGACACTTGAAATAAACCGTTTACTTATCTAATCCTCTGGCAAAATGAACACTTATTTTTTATCGCCCCTTATCAGGGCTGTAAGATAGGTGAAAAGTTTAGAGTTGAAAAGTTTCGCTGGAAGAGGATTTGGGGGTCAACCGTTCTGAACCCTAATTTCGGGATAAAATGGATTGTGATCCATCGAAATCAGCATAGGTTCAAAGGGTGGATCAAATGTCAACGCATCTAGGGCTTCTTGGAGGTTTGCTTTCCATTCGGTTTGGCCATCCTGTACTTCAATCCAACAAACCAACCTGGCCATCCGATCTACATGGGTACGTTGATAGGCCAAAGTCCAGAACACCCAATCCGATTTCCCCCAGCGCAAGCGCAACAACAGGGGCAGTAAAACCCGGTAACTCCATTTGCGCTGGTAATACCGCTGAATGGCCTCAATCGCCGCAAGAGTGTCCATTGATTTTTCGTGTAGCTTTTTTGCCAATTCCGCTGGAACAGGCAAATGTTCGGGGCGAACGGGTGCATTGACCCTGGGGTCGCGGTTAAAGTAGTTTTTTACTTCCAACAGCAACAATGGTCCACTAGGCGGCAACACCAAAAAATCCACGCCTTTGAACCCCACACCGCTAAGGCCACGGTAAAAAGTATGGCTGTCAAACTTGCGCACCAGCCAATTATCGGAAAAATGAAAAACCAAACCACTTTCGTGAAATGTCATATCTCTTCATTCTTCTGACAATGTACCCGCTTTTTTTGGGGCTTTGAACTTTTGGGTGTTAATTTGCGGCAAATTAATTACGCACGATGTCGCTTGCTTTTGACCCAAACAGTGTTGATTTTCAGAAATCTGAAGGATTGGTTCCGGCCATCGTTCAGGATTACGCTACCGAAAAGGTGCTGATGCTGGGCTACCTGAACCGCGAGGCGCTTGATAAAACCCTGGCAGAAGGGATTGTCACTTTTTACAGCCGCTCCAAAAACCGTTTGTGGACCAAAGGCGAAACGAGCAATAATTTCCTGCATCTGGTCAGCATCGCTGTAGATTGTGACCAGGACACCCTCCTGATCAAAGCCCGCCCGGATGGCCCGACTTGCCATACTGGCGCAGATACGTGTTGGAATGAAAGCAATAAGTCAATCGATTTTTTGCGTCAGCTCGAAAACGTCATCCGCCAACGCCGGGATCAGCCAGATGAAAGCTCCTATACTGCTTCTTTGTTCAAGAGGGGCATCAACAAAATTGCCCAAAAGGTTGGAGAAGAAGCGGTTGAACTGGTCATCGAGGCCAAAGACGACAATGCCGATCTGTTTTTAAACGAAGCTGCCGACTTGCTTTTCCATTACCTGATCTTATTGTCGGCCAAAGGATACGAATTGGGGGATGTGGTCAAAATATTGGAAGGGCGGCACAAGAAGTAAGGCACAGCCTTATTCCAATTCCAAATCTGTTTCCAATACTTCGCCTTCAAAAAGGGTCTTTTCAGCATGGGCATCGTAGCCCTGCTCTCGCAACCATTGACTGAACTGCGCGGTGTATCCATGTGTAGCAATCACCCGTTCCGCTCCAGTAGCCGCAATGGCGCTATTGAGGCCATCCCAATCGGCATGGTCGCTCAAGGCAAAGCCTCGATCGGCTTTGAATGATTGAAGTGTAGCCGATTCAGCCATCCAGCCCGATGCCACACCCACCGAAGCAGGCGCAATGCGGCGAATCAAAGGTGATCCCAGCGCCGAAGGCGGCGTGATGATGATGCCTCCAGTCAGTTGTTTTGTTTTGGTCTGCTGCGCCAAACGAGTCGTTTTGGGCAAACGAATGCCCTGATTGCGCAAGACTTCATTGACGTTTTCCACTGCGCCTTGCGCAAAAATGGGGCCAATATCTGGGTTCAATCCTTGCAGCAAGCGTTGCGCTTTGCCGAGGGCATAGCCGGTCAGTATGCTGATTTTACCTTCCTGTTGGTTTTGTGTCCACCAGCCATTGATGTCGGAAAAAATTTGCGCTTGCGGCTGCCATTTGAAGCGCGGCAATCCAAAGGTGCATTCGGTGATAAACGTATGGCAGGAAACCGGGGCAAATGCTTCGGCAAGGCCATCGTCTTCGAGTTTGTAATCGCCAGAGGCAACCCAGATTTCCCCCTGAAATTCAACCCGGATTTGGGCGGAACCTACGATGTGGCCAGCGGGGTGAAAAGAAAAACGCACGCCGTTGATGAGCCGTGTTTCGCCATAGTCTACGGTCTCGATATGGATGGGCCCCAAGCGGTAGCGAATCACGGGGTGGGCAGAGCGGGTACACAAGTAATAATCACAGCCTGCACGGGCATGGTCACCATGTCCGTGGGTGATCAAGGCTCGTTTGACGGGTTTCCAGGGGTCGATGTAGACATCGGCCTGCGGGCAATAGATGCCGTGATCGGTAAATTCGAGTAAGGCCATTACTGCCGCAATTGGCGGTATCTGTTGGCGTTGGTGGGGTCGATGCGCGACATAACATCTGCTACGCGGTCTTTCTCATCGGGAGAACCGATGGTAAAAATCTCCGTGATTTCTTTTGATTTGATGGACAAAAACAATTGCATCAAGATGGTATTCGGATAGGTATCAAAAGACTTGCGGGCATTTTCGAGGGTTTTGGAAATGATGGAGCGTCCTTTAGCAGCATCCTGAGCCATTTGATCCAATCCCAGGCGGTGATACACAAATTGCATTTCCCGCATCGGTTTCATCCGCGGAGACAAGAGGTTTTCGATGATCCAGTAACGGTTGCGGTTGTTGCCTTCAATCGAGCTCCAGCCCCGGCCTTGCGCAGCACCTGCACTTTGTGCCACGTTGACGACTTGCTGTGCCGATTGTAGATTTTCGGTTCCTCCTTCCAGGCTAAAGGAATCATAATCCATGCCCAAAACGATGAAAGCGTAAAATGCCACGACTTGTGACAAGTTGTCGTTGAAGATGGATTTGCTGAATTGCAGTGGTTGAAACTGCTCGTATTTGAAGGTAATTTCCCGATCGATGTAATTGAAAATAGTGGTCTCCTTGTTGCTGCCATAAATGGGGCGAGCAGCCTGTACTGCCAATTCCGCGGTGTAGACATTGGGGATTGGCTTGTCATTTTTGTCCTTTGCTTCGCCAGTAATGGTCAGCAAAAGGTTTCCTTTGATGCGTTCTTCCGGGCGAAATTCGTCCTCAGACCACTTGGTACCGTTGACAAATTCCTTGAGCGATTGTTCTAGGCCATTGAATACAGCAGGATCTGCGGTGAGCAAACGTTGAATGTTGACCTTTACCGTAAAGTTCAGCTCCTGAGCCTTCAAATTGAAAAGCCCTGTAAGCACCAGGATGATGAGGATAAAAAACTTCCGCATAGCACTTATGAATTGTTATACTTGAACAAATCAATCATAGCCTGGAGGATGTCATCCGCCACAGCATTCTTTGACTTTAACTCAAAATCGCGTCTCTTATTGTTTTTAAACAGAATGCTGATTTTATTGGTGTCGTGGTTGAAGCCTGCACCAGCATCCCGCAAGGAATTCAAGACGATAAAATCAAAATTTTTACGCTCCAATTTACCTTGCGCATTGCTTTCTTCATCGTTGGTTTCGAG
This sequence comes from Haliscomenobacter sp., assembly GCF_040403615.1. Taxonomy (NCBI): domain Bacteria; kingdom Pseudomonadati; phylum Bacteroidota; class Saprospiria; order Saprospirales; family Haliscomenobacteraceae; genus Haliscomenobacter; species Haliscomenobacter sp. The sequence goes on from NZ_JBBAKG010000038.1 coordinate 23,413, forward strand.
GGCGAATCCGATCAACAACTGCCCTGTTTTTTTTAATTGCCCCAACTCCGCAGCGATGTCTGGATTTTTAATCAAATCGAGTTGGAGTTCCTCTCCTTTCTTTTTGATCTTTTCCGTAGCTACCGTTTTGGGGCGATAGTCAGCCACTGCCGCTGCCAAAATGGCTGCGTCTGCTGTTGCAAAAGCCTGCAAGGCAGCATCGTGCATTTCTTGTGCCGTTTCCACCCGGATGACCTGGACGTTTTGCTCCGCTGGGCTCAATTTTGAAGGGCCCAATATCAGGGTAACAATTGCCCCACGGCGTGCTGCCGCATCCGCGAGGGCAACGCCCATTTTGCCCGAAGAACGGTTGCCAATAAAGCGAACCGGATCAATGGGTTCATAAGTAGGGCCTGCGGTAAGGAGTATTTTCTTACCGGAGAGATCTTTGCTTTGATCAAAAAACTGCTCCAGATGCGCAACGATTGCTTCGGGTTCGGCCATGCGTCCTTCGCCAGAAAGGCCACTGGCCAACTCCCCTACTCCCACCGGAATCAGGTGATTGCCGTATCCTTGCAAGCGACTTACATTGCTGCGTGTGGCTGGATGGTGCCACATGTCCAGATCCATGGCTGGTGCAAAAAACACCGGACAACGCGCAGAAAGATAGGCTGCTGCCAAAATATTGTCGCAAAGGCCATTGGCCAATTTGGCCAATGTCGTAGCCGTAGCTGGAGCAATCACCATTGCGTCGGCCCATAAACCCAATTCGACATGGTTGTTCCAGGCCGACTCGGAGCTTACTTCTGTGAATACGGCCTTTTTTGAAAGTGTGGAAAGCGTAAGTGGAGTAATGAAGTCCTGCGCGGAGGGCGTCATCAATACCTGAACTTCAGCTCCGGCTTTGATGAGCAAGCGGGTGAGCGAAGCAGATTTATAGGCAGCAATGCTGCCGGAAATACCGAGTATAATTTTTTTACCTAGCAACACAGCGATCCAAGTTATGGGTTATGAGTGATGAGTCATGAGTGATGAGTTTTTACGCTCGTACTCATAACTCATCACTTATAACTCATAATTCATAACTTCATTTACCTATTCCTGGTTGCGTTTTTTGCGCTCTACATAACGGAAAGCGATCTCATTGTTGAGGAATTCCTCGGTAGCAATGATCGCTGGATTGGGTAGCCGCTCATAAAACTTGGAGATTTCGATTTGCTCCTTGTTTTCGCTGATTTCCTCAATGGTATCCGAATTCACGGCAAATTCTTCCAATTTGCTGTGCAATTCGTGCTTGAGGTCTACACTCAACTGGCGGGCACGTTTGGTGATGATTGCCAGGGATTCGTAAACATTGGCCGATTTCCGGGCAATGGAATCCATGTTGCGGGCGCGTACGTTAGGATCCAGACCCTGCACTTTGGTTTTGATATCGGACATTGGTTAATAATTTAAGCTGTTTATTGGAATTATCCTGGATGTTCTGTACTTCACGTAAATCCTCAGATTTTGGGTAGCGTTCCAAAAACTCTGCAGCCAGGCGGCGGCATTCTTTGAAACGTTCCTCCCGTTTGTCCAGGATGCTGTTTAGCGCTAAGTCATAGTAAGAACGCAGAATCATTAAACGCACTTGTTCGGCATTTTTGGTTTCAGGAAAATCTTTCAGCAAGTTTTCAAATGATCTAACTGCTGATTGGTAGTACCGCAAATGGAAGTACAGTTTTCCTTCTTCAAAAGCCTTGGTTTCCAGTTTTAGCCGCAACTTGTCGATCAATTTGTTGCACTCACCTACCCTTTTGCTATCGGGGTAGGTATTGACAAAAAACTCAAATTCCTCGATCGCCTGTCCGGTGGCTCCTTGATCCAAACGGAAAGTAGGAGACTCCTGGTATTGAGCGTAAGCCGACATGAATTCTGCTTCCTCACGCAAAGGACTGGCACCGTAAGTGTTGGCAAAAGTTTTGAAGTGATAAGAAGCCGAAGTATAGCTCTGCAAATTGTAGAACGTATAGGCATACTTAAAAAACACATCTTCTGCCTCTTTTGTTCCCCTTACGTTGGGAATGATCATTTCCAGCAGGGTTTGGGCTTTTTGCCATTCCTCCTGCGTAAAATAATCCGTGGCCTTGGAGTATATTTTCTTTACATCGCCGCCAGTGCGGATTTGCTCGAATTCGCTTTTGCAACTATTCAGCAACAAAATGCTCAGCAGCAAAAAGGTAAAAACAGGTAAAATGGTGGTTTTCTTCTCCATAGGGATGCAAAATTACTTTTTTCTCTTGATATGCGCAATCCAAGTGAATAAAGAATCCATTGACCTGGATTGGGTTGGTTGAGCAAGAATAAAAATGATGTTCTAAATTTTTACTGTTTTTCAATCGTTTATGAATTTATTGGTGATAATTTTTTTTGAAAAAAGCTTGCAAGAAGAAAAAAAGCACTTTACATTTGTACCGCTTTAAGGGGAGGCGTGATGCCAGCTGAGCTAGAAAGCGACTGAAAATCAGAATTTTTTTGACAATACTAAAACATTGTTAAGTGGATACGTTGAGTTACAGAACGGTTCATGCGAAGAAAGAGAACGTAGAGCGCAAGTGGTATGTGATCGACGCCGAAGGCGAGATTGCGGGTCGGTTGTTTTCTCAGGTTGCTCACATTTTGCGTGGCAAAAACAAGCCTAGTTACACGGCGCACATTGATACAGGTGACTACGTGATCATCCTGAACGCTGGTAAAATTCGTTTTACAGGCAACAAGATCAATCAGAAAGAGTACCAAACTTACTCTGGATTCCAGGGTGGTCAGAAAAGAATTGTGGCCAAAGACCTTTTGTCTCGCAAACCAATCTACCTGATTGAACGCGGAATCAAAGGGATGTTGCCTAAAAACCGCCTGGGTCGCGCAATGGTGAAAAAATTGTTTGTGTACGAAGGTGCAGAACATCCACACCAGGCGCAGCAGCCTATTGAGCTGACTTTTAAGAAGTAAAATCTTCCCCTGCGAAATCCTTGGATTTCAAACTCACGATCGAAATCGTGGATTTTCGTGGGATTAACCGAGCGCAACCAAATTTATCTGTCCCTTGTGGATGGGCATAAACGGACGCATATCATTAAGTCAACATGACGACTGAACAAATTAATGCCACCGGGAGGAGAAAAGCATCTGTAGCCCGTGTTTACCTGAAGAAAGGCGAAGGCAAGATCCTGGTAAACGGCCGTGACTACAAAGAATACTTCCCACAAACGCATGTACAAATTGCGGTAATTGCTCCTTTGCAGGAAGTAGCAGTTGAAAACTTGTACGACATCAAGGTTAACGTTGCTGGCGGCGGCTTTAAAGGCCAGGCTGAAGCAGTGCGCATGGGTATTTCTCGCGCCCTGATCCAGTTGAACGAAGACTTCCGCAAACCATTGAAAGACCGTAAGTTCCTTACCCGTGATGCCCGCGAGGTTGAACGTAAGAAATACGGTAAGCCAAAGGCGCGCAAGAGCTTCCAGTTCTCCAAGCGTTAATGGATCTTGTATTTGTGGAAAAGTTTTCTTTTTAATTTTTTCAATCTGGAAAAATGAACAAGCCTACTTATAAAGAACTTTTGGATGCCGGCGTCCACTTTGGTCACTTAAAAAAGAAGTGGAATCCAAAAATGTCTCCTTATATCTTCATGGAGCGCAAGGGTATTCACATCATCGATTTGAACCGTACTCTGGATGCCCTGGATCGCGCGGCCAATGCCATGCGCCAAATGGCCAAGAGTGGTAAGAAAATCATGTTTGTTGCCACCAAAAAGCAAGCCCGCGATATCGTAGCTGAAGCTGCACGCACCGTAGGTATGCCTTTCATCGCCGACCGTTGGTTGGGTGGTATGATGACCAACTTTGCAACCATTCGCCGTTCGGTGAAGAAAATGCAAAACATCGACCGCATGCTGGCCGACGGAACACTGACCAGCGTAACCAAAAAGGAACGTTTGACGCTAACCCGCGAACGCGACAAACTGGATAAAGTGTTGGGTGGTATCGCCAACTTGAATCGTTTGCCTGCCGCTATCTTTGTGGTAGACATCTCTCACGAGCATATTGCCATCGCTGAAGCCCACAAACTGGGTATCCGCACGTTCGGTATCGTAGACACCAACTCTGACCCAAATCAAGTGGACTACGCCATCCCTGGAAACGATGATGCTTCTAAATCCGTAAAAATCATCACTGATTATATGGTAGAAGCCATCCGCCAAGGATTGGAAGAACGCAAAGCAGTTAAAGCTGAAAAGGAAGCGGTACGATAATTAGCTTTGAGCTTTGAGCTTTGAGCTTTGAGCTTTGAGCTTTGAGCCATCAGCTATCAGCTATCAGCACATTGTGCAAAAGCTGATAGCTGATGGCTCAAAGCTGATTGCTGATAGCTCCTTCATTTCCAACCATTCTTCAACATATAAATCAACACTTACCATGAGCGTTACCATCTCTGCCGCTGATGTAAAAAAATTGCGTGACATGACCGGTGCCGGTATGTCTGATTGTAAAGGCGCATTGACCGAGGCTGAAGGAGATTTCGATAAGGCCATCGAAAATCTGCGCAAAAAAGGACAAAAACTGTCTCTTAAGCGTGCAGATCGCGAAACCACTGAAGGTTGTGTACTGGCCCTGGTGTCAGCAGACAAAACCCGTGGCATTATCGTTAAGCTGGGTTGCGAAACCGACTTCGTTGCCAAAAACGAAGATTTCATCGCGTTGACTCGCAGTTTTGCAGAAAGCGCTCTGGAAAACTATCCAGCAACTTTGGAAGCTTTTTTGGCTTTGCCTTACGAAGACATCACCATCGGCGAAAAAGCCATCGAGCAAGTAGGTGTAATTGGGGAAAAGATTGATGTGACATATGAGCACCTGGAAGCAGCAATGGTTTGTCCTTATATCCACATGGGCAACAAAGCTGGTGTGCTGGTAGGCTTGAGCAAAGCTGACGACAACTTCTACGATGCAGGTCGTGATGTAGCGATGCAGGTTGCAGCAATGCACCCCATCGCGTTGGACAAAGATCAAGTTGATGCTACTGTTGTCGAAAAAGAAATCGAAATTGCCAAAGAATTGGCGCGCAACGAAGGCAAACCGGAAGAAATGCTTGAAAAAATCGCTTTGGGCCGTTTGAACAAGTTTTACAAAGAAAGTACTCTGGTTAATCAGGACTTTGTAAAAGACAACAAATTGACCATTGCGGCTTACCTCAAGTCCCTGGATAAAGACTTGGTCGCCACGGGCTTCAAACACGTGAAGCTGGGTTAATCATCCAGAAAAGCGAATCGGAAAATTTTCCGGTTCGCTTTTTTTTTGCCCAGCGCAAACAATGCAATGCAGACTTTTGCAGTTAACTAACTCAGAAAAATTAACTTCCCGATTTTGGGTTTTGAATAGGTAGTCGAACGGTTCATTTCAAGTGAGCTTCCTATTCAAAACCCTCTAAAAAAAATCGGGAAGTAATTTTTTGAGTCACACTAAGGCACGATTAAAATGAAACAATCGAGATTGTTCGATTTTGATCACCTACTTATGAGAAAAATATAATATCTTCACCCTGAACCTAAAAACCAGCACTGGCGCATGCAGCTCAAATACAAACGCATCCTGCTCAAACTCAGCGGAGAATCCTTAATGGGCGAACAACAGTTCGGTATCGACGCCCAGGTTTTGCACCATTATGCCGACCAGATTAAATCCCTGATAGACGTTGGCGTACAAGTGGCCGTCGTGATTGGCGGTGGCAATATTTTTCGTGGATTGTCTGCATCAAAGTCTGGAATCGAACGTGTTCAGGGCGATTACATGGGCATGATGGCCACGGTCATCAACGGAATGGCTTTACAAAGTGCGCTGGAAGGAGCTGGAATTTATACCCGCCTCATTTCAGCTATTGAAATGAAGCAAATTGCGGAGCCGTACATCCGCCGTCGCGCGATTCGCCACCTGGAAAAAGGCCGGGTAGTGATTTTTTCTGCTGGTACTGGCAGCCCCTATTTTACCACTGACTCTGCTGCCGCACTCCGCGCCAACGAAATCAATGCAGACGTCATCCTCAAAGGCACCCGGGTAGACGGCATCTATACTGCCGATCCCGAAAAAGATCCTACCGCCACCAAATTCGACACCCTTACTTACACCAAAGTCATCAGCCTCGGCCTCGGCGTCATGGACATGACCGCCTTTACGCTTTGCCAGGAAAACAACATCCCCATCATCGTTTTTGACATCAACAACCACCGGAATTTAATGCGCATCGTGAAAGGTGATGTGATTGGGACGCTGGTGGAGGGGTGATGCTTTGGAAAAAGCGCTCCAAATACCTTTGATTGAGATTGCAGATTCCGTTGCAGAATTAGAAATGATTCCAAAACTGGCAGAGGAGGAAATAACGGCCTAAATGGTTGCGTATGTCAAATCTATTCGACCCAGAAAATACTCAAGATTTTTTGCAAATACCTGGTCTGCTGTACATTCCAAACTACCTTATTCAATTTGATCACGATGCACTTTTGACAAAGATCGACCATGCCCAGTGGCTGGGTGATCTAAAGCGTCGGGTTTAACACTATGGGTCTAAATACGATTACAAGTCGCGACGAATAGATTTGAGTATGAAAATTGGGGACTTGCCTACCCGGGCAACGGAAATTGCTCTTTACCTACAGCAACAACAATTTTTTCCAGAGTTTCACTGACCTTTCGGAAGACCATTCTTGTGTAAGAAAAAAATAAGTGCATTTTTTCCTTATTTTGATCAAAAAGGAAAAATAAGCTGAAAATATTTTTCTTATTTCCACTATTTGGCCGAAATAAGAAAAATAATGCTCAAAAAAATAGCTATTCCACAAATCATTGACTGCATACGATTTGAAAACCCATAGTAGATTTCAGGAGAAATAGACCAGTATTTCCAAAAAATGCCCAATCGGGCCTATTTCCAACATTTTTATGCCAATACCGCTAACTAATAATTGATTGTCTTAATCTGCGGCGCTCTAGCATCCCTACATCGCCACCATCTTCCGCACCGCCACGGTTCCATTGACACTGACCTGGCAGTGGTATTGCCCCATTGACAGGTTGTTGCGCGGGATGAAGAACTGGTGGGTTCCCTCAGGATAATAGCCCGAAGCCACCATTTGAACTACCCGACCTAAACCATCCAGCAATCGCACCACCACTTGTCCGCCAGAAGTTCGCAAGGTTAAAGTGGTACTTTCGCGGAATGGATTCGGGTAATTGCTCAACTCAAAATTTTCAACAATCTGAAGATCGCGTGTAGGCGTAGCAATGGATTTGAAAATCGGCAGGGTGTCAAATTTGCGCCCCAATACTTTATCTGGTTGATCCAGACCAAACCAATCCTTGAGTATCGTGGTATAAATGGCTCGGAAATCGTGTTGCATGGGCAAGTCTCCCGATTGCGTCAATTTTTCAGGAATAACGGGGTTTTTTCCAATAATTCCCGGATTGACCGATTTGCCAAATACAAAAACAGGCGCAGCAGCCCCGTGATCCGTACCAAAGCTGCCATTGGAACCAATGGTGCGGCCAAATTCTGAAAAGGTCATGCCTGCTACCCGGTCAGCGATGCCCATCAGCTTGAGGTCGTCTTGAAATGCACCGATGGCTTCCGACAACTTGCCGAGTAGTCTGGAGTGGATTCCTTCCAAGGGATTGCCAGAAACATCGATCTGCTCGCTGTGTGTATCAAAGTCATACAAGGAGCAAATGTAGATGGGCGTTTTTAGTCCACCTTTGATCAACTGGGCAACAATTTTCAACTGATCGGCCAAATAGTTTTTGTCTTCTGGGGGATAAAGCATGGACTGATTTTTTCCCTTATCCGCAGCTCCTTTCACCGATTTAAAATATTGTTGCGCTTGCTGGGTCACCAAGCGGATGTACTCAAGCTCTTCACCAAAATGAGAAGCTGGAGCTGGTTCCACTACCCCATTCACAAACTCGTAGTACGCTTTGGGGTCGGTTATGGCCATGCCCATTGGCCATTGGCTGCCTACCAGGGCCATCGACATCACTGAACCCAGCTGAATGGCCAAGGGATCCGGATTGGCATCACTAGGGTAGCCTATCGGGAATCCAGGATAACGTTGTTCCAGGAAACGGCCAGCCCAGCCATTTTCGATGGTTTCGTCAGCACTGGATGCAGACATCCAAATGTCAGAAGAACGAAAATGGGAATAATCTTGTTCCGGGTAGCCCACGTTTTGCACTACGGAAATAAGCCCATCGTTGTACATCTTCTGCATGGGCACCATCGAAGGGTGAAAGCCACTGTTTTGAACCCCACTCAATCGCAGCACATTGCGCTCTGGGATTAAAATATTTTTCCTTGCTTTACTCAGGTTGGCATATTGATCCAGGGGAATAAACGTGTTGAGGCCATCATTGCCGCCATTGAGCTCAATCAGAACCAGAACCCGATTATCGGGATTGCCATTCATGGCCAGGGCTTCAAGAAATGATTTTTGTGGCGCAGTATTAATGGGCATTCCTTTTAACATAAAGGAAGAACCTGCTGCAGCCGTACAACTATGATAGAGGAAAGATCTGCGTTTCATGCGTTTTTTTTTGGAAAACCTTAAATAAGTTGAAACTCTGGCAAGCCCATCAAGTACTTGTGCAAGGCAGCTAAACGAAACCAAACGGTATCCCGAGCTGCCTTATCATTGGGGTTGGCGATGTAGTTTCGCCAAGCTATCGTCCAATAGTAATCTTGCGCTTGCCCGGAGAGCAGGATGTTTTTCAAGGCTTTCTTTTTGACCGCGGAAATTGGCATCGGCATAGTAATTTGCAGGATTGCATCGATCAAAAGAGTTGGATCATCAGGGCGTGGAAATTGCTGCGCGAAGGCGATATGGTCGATAGATGCCATAAAGCCGGAATCGGTTTCGTAGCGCCAATAAGTCATTACATCCGAAAACACATTGCGGTTGCGCAGGGTATCGCTATTGATCCAAGTGCGGTAATACTTGGGCGTCTGCCGAAAAGCAGCCCATCCAGCTACATTTGGAGGATCTCCGGGCATCATTTGCAAGTCGTTACACGTCCAGCCCAGGTAGTTCATCATTTGATACTGATCGTAAAGTTTGGGGCCAAAAACAGGTACATTGAAATTGCGCAGTACCCCGAAGACCAAATCAAGGGGCGTCTTGATGTAGCAAGCTCTGGTCGTTGCATCAAAAAAGTGCTCGCTTTTGAATAATTTGGAAATTACGGGCAAAATTTGGTAGTTGTTTTCCCGCAACAAGGCCGCCAAAGGTTTGATAATATTCGCTTCTACAACTTCATCAATTTGGTAATACACAAAAAAGCGGTAAAGCTTGCGGCAGATGTGCAAAGCAACTTCTTCTTTCTGAAAAATCATCTCGATCAGCTCCTTTAGTTCCCGCTCTGCTTCCAAACCGCCCTTAATTACGGTATTGTTGTAAAATTTTGAAAACTGCTTATCCGATTGATCGTGAGCTGCCAAATCCAGGTACACCCGATTGGTATCGTAATCCACTCGCCAACCCGTTAGCACCTTAGCTGCAGCGACTACGTCGTCTTCTGTATAGTGGTTGGGATTGTCTTTGCCAATGGTAAACAATTCCTGAAGTTCCCGGGCATAATTTTCATCTGGCGCATCTACCCCATTAAGTAAACCATTAAGAAAATAAAGCATTTGTGGGTCCAGGGTCACATCGTATACAAATTGCTTGAAATTACCCAAAGAATGCTTGTGCAGGGTCATGTAATGTCGGTAGGAAGCCTGTCCACTAAAAGATTTTTCTGTACGCGTGGAGAAATGATTGTGCCAAAAGAGGATGAGTTTCTCTTGAATGTTGGCACCAGATTTTATCATGCGTGTCATCCACCATCCCCGCCATGAAGAAATGCGTGAAAACTCGCCCTTATTGTTGCGGCGGGCATTGACCCAGGTTTTACCGAATGGCACGTCTGGATCCTTAAAATCATCGTTGTTGTAATTATTGATCGGCGGTTCGGGCTCACCTTTGGGTACATTTAGCACATAGTCTACAGCCTTTTGGACATTGCCCAAATAGTACAATTGATCTATCTGCTGATAGGTGCAACCAAAAGTGGTGCGGCGCAACAAATGAGCGGCTTGCTCGCGTCCCCACAGGCCCGTGTATGGATCCAAGCCACCCTGTAGCGTAAATTCTGCAACGCTGGACACCATCTTGGGGTCAGACTCAAGATCAGGGTTATTGTGGGTTGCGGTAGGGCTTGCAGCTTTGAGCCCCAGAAAATCACGACGGGAAAAGGAATTATCATTCATGGATAGGCAATTTGCTTAACGCTAAGTAACGCAGAAAAATTAACTACCTGATTTTTTGCGTCATACTAATGTATCAAGAACGAAAATAATGCAAATCAACCTATTTTAAAAATAAAAATTAACATTCAGCCAACTCAACTATTTCAAAACCAGCATCTTTAACTGCCTCAAGGATATTGGCGACTTGGAGGCCTTCGCCTTGTACACTCAGGATTTTATCCGGGTTTTGGGTATCAACGTCCCAGTTTTCCACGCCTTCTACCTCATTGATAAAGGCCGTTACGGCTTTTACACAACTGCCACAATTGATATTGGTTTTGAATTTCAGAGATTCCATATTGCTTTTTTTTGCGAAAAAAATTACTCAATCATTATGTAGAGATGATGAATGTTACTTACGGTTTGCTAGGAAACAATTTCATTTCCTCGCCTACACACTGTACCGCCTTTTTTATAGCGGCGCGTTGTTCGTTGCTCAGGGTGATGGTGTGCTTACTCGTTTTGTAATTGATTCGAATTCTTTCTATGGAGGCATAAGACAAGGTAAACATGCGGTCTAAGGGAATCAAACAAGTCAGCGTATAGATGCGCATATTGGTGTTTTTGTCAAAAGTTCCTCGATCAGGCACGGTGTACAGCCCAATCAGGTCTGATCCTGGGGCAACATCAGCCAGGTCTGTCTTAGCCACCTCTTTTCCCAAATCGACTGTATCCTTTAGCGATTCAACTTTCAGGATGACATTGAAGCCTTCTTCAAGCGTCAGAAATTCTCGCTCGACCAGGCCTATCACCATAAAAAAAGCATTGAGGGTATCATTTTGGGTAAAACTGAAGATCGCCTTCGCTTCTTCAATCATTTTGTAGCCATCTGCCGTCTGGAAGTTGCTTGGAATGGAATAACCGATGTTGATTGGCTTGGTCACGATACTGTGCGTACTGTCAAAGTCATCGATTTCATTGATGGCAAAGTTGCACTGGGCGGCTAAATTAAAAAGACCTAAACCAAAACAAACAATTAAAAAGAATGGCTTCATATGAACATAAGCTGATGAAGCGCAAAAATAGGGGAATCCAGGGTAAAAAGAAACCCCCTAACCAGAATAGTCCAGTTAGGGGGCCCAAGTGTGTGATTTGATTCATATGACGAGGCTCGTTTTTCCTGGATTCCTAGAGTGCCTTTGGATTTCTGCTTCGCGCTGCGAATGGCTAAAATTAGCCTCAGTTTCGTTCTGAAAATGCTCATGTAGCGCTGCTACACTCCGCTTTTCGTGCCTCACTGAGGCTAATTTTAGCTCATTTTCGCTTGCAAACCAGAAATCCAAAAACACTCTTAACGAATCAAGGTCACGTTACCTTGTTTGCGGTACACTGTACCGTCTATACAATTGGCAAGTAAGTAAAAACCGTAAACATCCGAAGGCAATTTTTTACCCCGGAAAGTACCATCCCAACCTTCCTTGGGATTGCTGGTTTCAAACATCTTTTGACCCCAGCGGTTGTAAATAATAAAGGTCATTTTTTCGATTCCTCGACCACGCACATAAAGTACATCATTCGCCCCATCATTATTGGGTGTAAATGCGGTGGGCACAAATATATAAGGTTCTACGCAATATGGACCCGTTACATTGATAGTTATTTTAAATTCTTCTGTACATTTTCCACTGGTAACTTTTACGGTATAAGTTGTGGTATCGGTTGGCGATGCCACTACCGTGCTACCAGTGGTCGTATTGAGCCCGGTTGGCGGTGTCCAGGAGTAAGTACAATCAGGGCAATTTTCAACCCGAATGGTAGCTGACTCTCCTACGGTAATGGTCGTTTTGTCCGCAGTTACTTTCACCTTACCTGCCAAATCCACTATGTTCACCTGCGTTCTAAGCGTGGCAGAACATCCAAACTGATTGGTAACCAATACTTGCAATGATGCTCCGTTTTGAGCAATGGCTGTCGCGTTAGGTCCCGTTCGTGGATTAGAGATGAACAAATTGGCTGGCGACCACAAGTACTGTAAAATCTGTGTCCGATCCGCATTGTTGACCGACAGGTTAATTGAATCTCCCACTTCACAGGGAGAAACGGTAGCGGGTAAAGAGGCTTTAACGGGTCGGGCAATCACTTTTACCGAATCAATCTCCGTACAACCTGCTGCATTGGTTATGCGTACATAAAATGTCCGGGAAACGGTATCAGGTGTAATGGAAAACTGTGCCCCAGTACCCAGAATTGGATTAATGGTTTTGTTTCTCGACCACTCAAACACTGCTGCGCCAGTACCTTTGGCAACAAGATTGAAAGGACTTTGACTGCAAAGCGTTGTATCCCTTCCAGCATCGGCGTTGATTGGCGCAGCGATGCTGACCACAACCTGCCGCACAATTCTACAAGCGCCAAATTTGTCTGTAATGGTTACCGTGTAGGTTGTGGGCGCCGTAAGGGTAGCCGATGGTGTAGCCGAAGTGGAATCACTCAAGCCCCTTGCAGGAGACCAGCGGTACACCAAAATTGGATTGCCGTTGGGGTTGATCGGGGTAGGCACATTTCTACAAGCTGTAATGCTGGCGGGTGGTGCGCCCTTGGTTAGATCGACCACATTGATTACTGCCGAATCCAGTGGAGCACCAGCGTAAGGGCCACCTTTGCCTATTGTAATGCCTCCATTAGCGCGAGCAGCCTGAATCTGAGCTTTGATGCACACATCGTTGGTGTCTGTTGCTACGGCATAGTATACCGATTTGCCTGCCGGAACATTGACGCTGATCCGGTTGCCGGTTCCAATTGGCGTTTTTAAGGCCGCATCGCTAAACCAGGTAATCGCCGTTGGCCGCGAAGTCGTAGCCCGCAAGGTCAATGGACCAGGCTGGCAAAGCGAAGTATCTGGCAATGCCGTTACGGTTACAGGAGGGCTAACTCGAACTACGATGGATTTTGTAGCGGTACATTTGGTAGCCGGGTCGGTTACCGTAACTGTATAGGTGGTGGTAACGGAAATAGTTGCTACCGGATTATAAGGTTTACTCAAATTCAAACCTGTAGTAGGCGACCAGTTGTAAGTATACGCAGGATTGCCTTTGGGGTTGAGCTCCGTAGCTACTCCGGCACACACTTCCTGTGGTGAAGCCAAATCACCCGGTTTAAAATCATTGAGCCTTACTTTGGCGGTATCTCGCTTGGTACAAGCACCCAAAGTTGCTTCAGCGATGTACAAATTGAGGCCCGGGTTGGGGGTTACCGACAAGCTGCGGCCTGTAAAGATGACCTGACCATTGGCGTCCAACCAACGAATGCTGGCTCCTTGTGCGCCACGAACGGTCAGCAATACAAAGCCTGGTTCACACAAATTGGTCTCGGCAGGAATGGCATCAAGATCGCTCAAGTCAGTTACGTTGACCTGGAGGTCTTTTTCAAGGCGACAACCCGTAGCAGGATCTGTCACGGTTACTTTAAAGGTAGTTGAGGTAGTCAGCGTAGCAATTGGATTGCTTGGATTGCTCAAGTTTAATCCTGTTGTGGGCGTCCATTGGTATTGATAGTTTGGTTTGCCATTCGGATTCAAAGGCAGCGGCTGACCTGTACATACCGTTTGAGGTGTGGTCAAATCCCCAGGTTGAAATTCCTTTAAGGTCACCCGACTGGAATCACGCTTGACACAAGCCCCCAAAGTTGCTTCCGCGATGATCAGGTTCAATCCAACTTTCAGACTTGGGGCAAGGCTACGTCCAGTACCAATTTGGGCGCCATTGGCATCCAACCAGCGGATGGAAGCCCCTGCTGCTCCGGCAATACGCAAAGTCACTCCGTTGGGCTGGCAAATCGAGGTATCAGCCGGAACAATGTTCAAATCGTTCAGGTTGTTTACGATTACCTGGATGTCTTTTTCCAAACGACAGCCGCTCACTGGATCAATCACGGTCACCTTATAAGTAGTTGAGGTAGTCAGCGTAGCGATTGGGTTGCTTGGATTGCTCAGGTTCAAGCCCGTTGTGGGTGTCCATTGGTATTGGTAAGCTGGCTTGCCATTTGGATTCAAAGCCAATGGCTGACCAGCACAGGCACTTTGCGGAGAACTCAGATCACCAGGCTGGAAATCTGCCCGGGTTACTTTCACCGTATCCTTCGCAGAACATGTCCCGTCAGAAGCTTCAGAGATGTATAAGTTTACGCCAACAGCAGGTGTTACCGAAATGGTTTTTCCTGAGCCGATTTGTTGTCCATTGGCATTCAGCCAACGGAAATTGACATTGGTACCATTGGCATTGGCGCGCAGAGTTAGGTTTGTGCCCGAACAAACTGTAGTGTCATTGCTGGCTTTGAAGCCTTCAATAGAGCGTACATTGACGGTTACAGCGCGCTCTTTTTTGCAACCAAAGGTTGGATCGGTGATGGTTACGGTAAAACGCGTAGTTTGAGTGATTGTCGCCAAAGGATTGAAGGGTTTACTCAAATTCAATCCGGTAACAGGTGACCATTGGTAAGTAAAGGCTGGATTGCCGTTGGGATTGAGCCGAACGGTGTCTCCCTTGCAAATGTTCAGTGGGGAAACAATATTCCCTAGATCAAAATCTACAAAGCGAACCCGGATACCGGAAATGGTGTCGGTACAACCTGATGTATTGCGGCCAACCACAGAATACAACAGATCGGTTCCTCTGGTTCCAGAAATAGAGATGCCGCCCTCTGCATCGAAGTTAAGCGTGCCTTGAGGGTTGCCAACGTTCCAGGAATATTCATCGGCTCCCGTAGCAAATAATCTTAGTGTAGTGCCAACACAAGCGATAGTGTCTTTAGTTGAAACCCTAAGCTTGGGTTCTGGATTGATCAGCACAACTACCGTATCGATATCCTGACAAGATGTATTTCCTGTAGTTTTGGTAACCGTTACGAAGTATGTCGTTGCCCGGTTGCCTGTAAAAATTGGATTGCTCACATTGGCAGCCGACAGGTTAGTTGATGGCGACCACCGGTAGGTATACTCTTTATTGGCCTTGGGTGCAAGCGGGGTGGCTACATCTGGACAAACTTTCACCGTATTTGGTAATCCAGAATTCAAGGTGCCCAAGTTGATGATGATGGTAAGGGTATCCTCACATTCAAATTGATTGCTGATGATGCCCGTGATGCCATTTATGCCTATTTCAGTCGGACGCAGCACAGGGTTCGGGGTATTTCCACCCGATACCACATTTACTGCGGGCCTCCATTGGTAGGTCAACAGGTGGCTGGCAACATTGTTGCGCACCTGAATTTGCACATTCTCAGGCGCACATTGATCGATGCGGCTGCCTCCGGATGGTGTGATCAGGGTAACGTCCACTCCATTGTCGGTTACTCTGACGCTATCCGTTTGTGTACAGCCCAACTCATTTTGAACCGTAACGTAATAAACGGTAGTTCCCGGAGCAGGATTTACCGTTACCGTGGCATTTGAGCTCAGCAATTCACCTTTGCGGGTAGTCCAGCGGAAAGTGGTGCCTTCGTTGGCCAAAGCCGTTAGTTTAACATCTTCACCGCAAGTAATCGCTTCATTGGGCACTTTGAGTCCCAGCAAAGGTTCGGTTGAAATGGTGACAACCCGAGTTACCGTTTTGCGGCAAGCTACCGTAGTGTTCAGGGTCAGGGTTACGGTATAAGTACCTGGCTTAAATACGTGCTGTGGATTGTCTTCGGTAGAAGTGGTACCATCACCAAAGCTCCAGAGGTATCCAAATGCATTGGTGCTGGTATTGCGGAAGATAACCGTATTGCCATTACACTGAATTTCTGGTTTGAAACTGAGGTTGTGGCTGGCGTCCACAATGGCCACTTGCACTGAATCTCTAAGGATACAACCTGCTGCATTGCGCACTTCTACAAAAACTTTGCGAATGCCTGGTAAACTGGCCAAAACTGGACTAGCGGTAGTGGCTCCTGAAGCAAATGCGTTCAGTGGCGTCCAGGCAAAAGTCAGGGTTTGTCCAGGACCCTGGGTGGTATTGATGCGGATAGCATCTCCAGTACAAGCCAGCAGCGAATCTGGTGCCGAAAATACAATCGGAGATCCTGAAAGCGCAATGGCCAGTTTTTCTATGCAGCCATTTACATCGGTAGCTTCCAGTTGCAAATTGCGTTGGGTAGCCACATTGGCAGTAAATTTAGTGCCTGTTCCTACCTGTACCCCATTGGCATCCAACCAGCGGAAAGTAGCAGCTCGGTTGGCGGAGGCAGTCAGCGTAGTTTGGGGTGTACAAACAGGTGTTCCATCAGCTCCAGCGCCAGCTACGCGCAAACCCATATTTCCTGGCACTATTGCCATCATGGTATCTCTTACCTTACATCCTGGGATGCCCGGTACGGAAACGTCTACGGTATATTTGGTACTTTGCTGAGGCGAAAAGACAGGGTTTCCGGTAGTTGGATCGTCCAGTCCAGTCTCTGGCAACCAGGTATACATCAGGTTCTTATCATTATTTCCGGGGATGCGGAAGGGCGTTCCTCTACATACAGTGATGGTATCGGGAAAAGCTACCCCGGCAATTGGGGCCTTCTTGATGCTTTGCGAAGCAGAATCTATACAACCTTGAGTGGTTTGGATGATCAGGGTTACCCTTACTTTTCCCGTATCGGTAAAAGTAAAGCTTGGTGAAGCCTCATTAGAACGCCGTCCATCAGACAGTTTCCAGGTACGACTGGCGATTTGAATGCCTGGATTGTTGGATACATCCAGCAATTTGATGGTAGAACCGTTGAAGATACAATTGGTGTAATTGAAGGTAAAATCAACGTTCGTCTTGGTTTTTTTAACCCGAATGGTTTTGCTCAGGGTGTCGTTGCATTCACCCAACGCAATCAAAGTCACCCGATAAGTTCCCGTATCCGGAAAAGTAAATACCGGATTGAGCTGGGTAGAAACCTGACTTGGGTTGCTCAAACTACCAATGATCCACTTGACGGATTTTGCACCAGTGGAGGTACTTTTGAAACTTACAGTCCGCCCATCACAACTGTTGACCACAATAGGATCTGTCCCGATGCCCCCATCTGCACTAAAATCTGCTTTGGGGCGAGGAGTTGCTATCACTGTAATGGTCTTGGTACACGTACAAGACTGCGCCGAATTGGCGGTGATGGTCAAGGTAATCTTGCCATTCTGGGTCACTCTGTAGCGCGGATTTGCCGCAGTTGAATCGCTTATTGACGCAGATGGCTTCCAGCGGTAAGCATACGCCGTGGAACTGACCCCATTGGGGTTCAAGGAAACCGTAGTACCCACGCAAGCCCGCAAGGTATCCGGGATGCCCTTGCATGGTTCGGCGATTCCTACAGCCGTGTAGCTGCGTGAAATAGTACGCTCACAGCCATTCGCATTGATGACGGTTAGCATGATGGTACCCGAAGCGCTGGATGGTACCCGTATCAAGGTATCGGCGCCAGTAGCATTGATTACACCACCGTCACCATAGGTAATCTTCCATTTGCGCTTGACAATCGCTGCACTGGAATCGGTAGACAAATCCTGCAAACGAATGATGGATTCTGCACCGCAAGACAATACTTCCGATTTGAAGTCGGCCTTGATTCCTGATTTAAACAGTTTTACCTGTCTTGAAAAAGTATCTGCACAGGTTGTTCCAGGTTCCGCGATCAAACTCACTTTGTACTGGTTGTAGGCAGGAAAAGAATAAATTGGGTTGACTTCAGCGGAGGTCAAATTGGTTCGTGGAGCATCAAATAACCACAAATACTTGCTGGCTCCCACACTTTCGTTGCGAAAACGCACTTTTAAGGAGTCGCACTGGCTTTCCGGTGCAAAAAATGCAGCAGTTACACCTTCGCAGTTTTGAACGTTGTATTGAAAATCTCGGCGCGTTGAAGCGATCAGCGTTTTGGTTTTGCGGTCGTATTCATCTACACAAATACCCACTACAAACTGACCCAGCAAACCAGGACGAGCCGTCAGCAATCCCGATCTGGCATTGATGCGCAGTGGCTCTCCGAAACCGAGCATGTTGTACAAATTGTAGGTTGGTTTAACCCAAACCAGCGTATCGTATGGCGGAAAATTAGGTGGTTGTGGCTGTGGGTTGGCAAAGGTAGCGCCTTGCAATGGTGTACACAAGCGATAGACCAAAGAGTCGCCATCTGCGTCAATCGCCGAATGATCAAAATCCAGCGGACGATTGTTGCAAATGTAAATATCCGGCCAACGCTTGAAGGTGGTACTCCGATTGCGGTTGCTGCGTTTCATCGCGGCTTCTGTCAACCAGATATCATAAGTTGCCCCGGTTTCTAGCGGGCTGATGATGTTTTTGATGGTCACATTTCGGCAGCAGCGTTGGTATACGATTTGATACCCGCCGGTGCGAAAAGGCAAATTCACCACTGCTTTGTAAGTCATGGTGTGTACACAGACCGTAGTGGTGGCTAGAATACAAGCGTCCAGGTTGTTGCTCAGAAAGGTATCTTTCGTAGCAGCGATGCGAACATCCTGAAGCAGAAGTCCACTGCGATCAAAGATCCCTACTGAGGCGGGATCATCAAAGGGCGCATTGGCTGCGCCGTTGATGCAGTCGCGGTAAACCCTCACCACAATTTCGTAACGATCGCCGTCAAGCCACCGGTACCCCACTTCGCCTCCTACAATATGCGTTGCATAAGACAGTATTGGCGCAAAAAGTAGCACCATAAACAAATACCACAACGCAGCTTGCTGCGTAAATAAAACGTGGATTTTCTGACCGATTTTCATACTATATTTCTTTGGCCGTGAGGATTACTTAATTTGTTTGGTGTCGGTACTGATCTTGTAAATGCGCACCTTACGGTTTAGCGAAGCATTTAGACCAAAAATTTCGTCTTTGATATTGGCTAGTGCCGTTGGAATGTCAGGACCGGATTTCTCTTCTCCCAAGGCATCCAAATCGAAAGACAAAAATCCAGAATCGATGTATTTTTTGAATACCCCATTGTCTACTACCTTAAGGTAATTGATGACCGAAACCATCCTGCGGGCGCCCAGTCTCTTGTTGTAATCTGCGTTGCCCAAGGGACTGGCGTACCCTTCCATGTATACTTTTACATACAAGCCTTTGGACAGATCAGCTGCTATGCTTGGCAAAAACTCTCTCAATCGATCAAAACCCTTTATCACGTCGTTTTGGAAAAAAGCACCCAGAGCTATGGCAGAATACCCAACAAATTCTGCTTTCTTTTTCAGGTAGTTTTCGTACAGCACATCGTATTTTTCCGTGGTAACCGTCAAGTTTCCAGGGCCAGGCTTAGCGTTGTCAAAAAACAAATCAATGTTCAACCGAGATTGATTGAGGAAAAGGTCAATGGTAATATCGTAGCCAAATTCTTTAATGGTTTCGATGGTCATGGGCACTTCCAATGAATCCATAGAATAGCCAGACTTGATTGCTTTGGCAAGGTAAGTCTTCCCTAAATCAGCAGCATAGCTGTATTCATTGCCATTGGGGTCAGACTTCGTTTCCAAAAGTAAAAACTTTCCTGCGTCGGTTCTTTCATAAAGGAATACAGTACAGCCGTTCAAAGGTGTTTTTTGCTGCGCCAAAAGCGTGAATACGTCGAGGCGCAAATTCGGCAAGTACAAATCGACGACCAGGGTGAATTGTTCTTCGCCCAAATTGGCCAGCAAGAGGGTGTCTTCAGTGATAAAACCTTTCTTCTCTGCCCGAATGTAGTATTTTTTATACCGCTCGATCAGGGTTGTATAATGGTTGCTGTTGTCATCGGTTTTATTCAGCAATTCTTTGCGGGTTCCATCTGGATTTTCTTCAAAAATCTTGACGCTGGTTCCATTTAAAGCCATGGAATCTCGCAACTTAAAAGTATTCACTTCCAAGTTGACCAATTTGTAAACACCTGCTTTATACAGGTCGTGGCAACATGCTTCTTGTTCTTTCTCCAACAGGATTGAACCTTTGCGGTTGGAAGAAAACACCAGCGTATCCCCTTTGGGGTTGCGAATGTACCCAAACTCATCATAAGAAGTATTGAGATTGCCGCCCAGGTTATAGGGGGTGAGCCAACGGTTGCCATTGGTCAGTCGGGTACCATAGAGGTCAAAACCCCCAAAAGAGGGACGCCCATCCGTACTAAAAAATAGCAAATTGGCTTTACCTGGCAACTCCTGATAAAACGGAGTAATGTCGTTTTCTGGCGTGTTGATTTCACTGAGCGGCTCTGCAAAGGCCACATTACCATCCGGCTGAATAGGCCCTGTCCAAATGTCCAGTTTGCCTTTGCCTCCAGTCCGATTGGATACAAAATACAATACAGATTCACCTTTGGTATTTTTACCCAATGCAGGTGAGGTGGAGGTAAAAGCAGGGTTGTTGATGCCCAATTTTATTGGAATTGAACCAGGGCTGGTCAAATCGCGGTAATAAATGTCACAACGCAGGTCGGCAGCATTGA
Organism: Haliscomenobacter sp.; assembly: GCF_040403615.1. Taxonomy (NCBI): domain Bacteria; kingdom Pseudomonadati; phylum Bacteroidota; class Saprospiria; order Saprospirales; family Haliscomenobacteraceae; genus Haliscomenobacter; species Haliscomenobacter sp. The sequence goes on from NZ_JBBAKG010000038.1 coordinate 44,128, forward strand.
TAAGGTCGCAATTGCAAAAATAGACGCCTTTGTCATCGGGTGTAAATACCGAGTAAGCTGTATGCTTTTCGGGCGCATTGAATGAAGGCGGAAGCAATTCTTTGCTGTTGCCTTTGTAAGAGCGCACTACTTTGTTGTACAGCTTGTATTTGTCTTTCGGTTCGGCAAATTCGAAGGAAGTGTGGTACAGCGTATCCTTGCGGAAAGATGCCCCATAGTCTGTATATGGGCCGTTGACTTTATCTCCCAAACTGACTGGCTGGGGGTATAATTCAAGATTTCGCTGGTCGGCTGTATTGGCCAGGGTTCTCAGGGCAAATTCACAATCTGCGGCCCCCCTTTGCGCAAGCTGCAGTAGCGCTTGCGGAGCCTCTGGGTTGGTGGCAATGTATTCCAGATAAGAAGCCAACGCACTTTTGTATTCTCCCAGTTTGTGCAGCATTTCCCCTGTGCGCATGCGGGCATCGGGATATTGGGCTCTTTCAGGACTTCCAAGTACCTTCACATATGCTTTGGCAGCAACGCGGAAAGAATTGAACTGCCGGGCTGATTCTGCCAGTTTATAACGAATATCGGTACGGTTGCTATCGTATTTGAGGGCGTCGCGGTAAGCAGTATAAGCATTGAAAAAATCCTTTTGCGCGTACGTGCTATCAGCAAGCTTCAATACTTGTTTTAAACTCTGGCTATAGCTCTGTTGGGTGAAAGCAACAAATATGGCCAACAGAAAGATAAATATTCTCATGGTAAAAAATCTTTGGCTGATTGGAGTTAAAGCAGGCCACGTTGGGCTTCGTGCTGATTCATACAATTAAATTAAGGGGCAAATCTTCTTGACAGGAAGTTGTTTGTACTTTACTATGTGGTAATGAATAAACACTTCCGGCCCACCTACACCACCTTTGACGCTGTCATTGAATTGAGAAGCGTTGATATCGTAACTAAATCCTACCCGGATGTTGTTGTAACGCGCCTCGAGAGCAGGATAGGTAGCAAAATCCTTGGTAAGTCCGTCAAACCTTATGGTAAATCCGGCTTGGAGAGAAAGCTGGTGCCCTGCTTGGCGATTCAGATAGTATCTCGCGCCCAGCCCGCCCAAATATTGACGATAAGAGCTTTGGAATTGCCCTGCTATATTCGCGATTAAATCCCAGCGGTTGGTCAATTGAAAATCACCCATAATATAAGGCGTCAATCGCATCGGTAATTTGATTGGCCCGAATTCGGTGAAGTACTGATTGGGGCGATTGAGGTGAAAGAGTCCTAACCCAAAGTCGATTTTGGTACGTTGCCCAAATGTATCCACCTGTTCTTCTCTTTCCTTGACCTGATAGCGCACGTTGAATCCCAAACCAAAATCGGTATACCCCAGGCTTTGGTCATTGTTTTTTTCTCCATTCGGGTTTTGAGGATTAAAGGTTCCGCTGCTTGGGTTGTATTGGCTGTCGAAGGTTACTTGATCAGCCTGCCACTTGCGATTGGAAAAACCGAGCTGAGCACCTACCGAACCATAAAATCTTTTGTCCAGTTTTTTGGTGTAAGACCCATTCAAGGTCAGAGAATTGAGGCGAAGATCTGAGAATCCTGCTTGATCCCGGTTGTACCCCAACCCAAAAGCAAGGTAACTGTCTTTTTCTTTCTTTCCCAAAACTTTAAAATCTACCGCTCCGGTATACGTGTTATACCCTACCGGAACTTTAGACCATTGGTTGCGGTATTGCCCCATAATGCGGACGTCGCCTCGAAAAATTCCCGTCAAGGAAGGATTGAGGTGAAGCGGTGCACCATAAAATTGAGAATAGTGCAAATCTTGTGCAAATCCTGCTACAGAAGGCAAAAGAAGAGCCACCCAAACGAAGATGGTTCGGTTCCAATGTAGGAGTTTGGCTTTGGGTAGATGATCTCGAATCATTTGGAATTAAGTTGATTATTGTTGTATGTTGCCGAAAAATAAGAATTCTTTTCCTTTGTCTGACGCAAAAAATTACTTCCCGATTTTTTGAGAGGGTTTTGAATAGGAAGCTCACTTGAAATGAACCGTTCGACTTCCTATTCAAAACCCAAAATCGGGAGGTTAATTTTTCTGCGTTACTTAGAGTTGGATAAGGGCTTTCTTAATTTTATAGATGCCCCTAAAAACCCAAGATTGGCCTTGTAGTCTACACATGGATTGAGCTCTTTCAGACGTGGAATGATGCCCCAAATGGGCAGAAATAAACGAAGGGACTGGCACAAGATAAAGTTTTTTTATCAATTATGTCACATTAAAGTTAAATGCATTTAAAAAAAACTGGGGGCTGAAAAAAAAAGAGATCAATATGCTTTTTTTTAATAAAATTGATTATCTTGTGCTAAGTTTTGACAAAGTATCCTAATGCAATGTTTTCGGTTTTGTGCCGAAGATTCCTTTTATCCAAAATTTGTTACGTTCGTTTGGCACACTCGATGTGTGACCAAGCGTAAAGCTCGGTTGCAATCGCTGAAGTACAGATATTTTCTGATCTTACAAATGCGAGCAACGTGAAAAGGGCAATTGTTACAATTTTAGTTTTGGCAGGTTTCCTGCAGGTGTATGCACAAAATGCACAATCACAAGTTCTGTTCGTAAAGAAGGGAGCTCAAGGCAATGGTTCATCTTGGAGTCAGGCTTTCGGTGATCTTCAGCAAGCTTTACAGCATGCAAAGCATGGAATGGAGATTTGGGTGGCTGCTGGTGTTTATACACCTACACAATCAGGAAACCGCAATGCGTCGTTTGTAATCAACGATGGCATCACTCTTCTTGGTGGTTTCTCAGGTACGGAAGTATCTAAGCAACAGCGCAATCATGCAACCAATGCAACTTTCCTTTCTGGAAACATTGGTGATGTAAACGCCAACGAGGACAACTCCTACAATATCGTGTATACACGCAATGTATCACAAGTTACCGTTGATGGTTTCATCATTTGCCATGGCAATGCAGTAAGCATCAATGAAAAGGAGCAAGAAGGAAACCGCACCAACACCGGTGCAGCCTGGTACAACGAAGCTTCCCAAGGCAATCATGTAGTTAAAATCAACAACTGCATTTTCCAATACAACAAATCCAACTACGCTGCTGGCATCTACAATCTCGCCATCAACGGTGCAACCAACAAATCCGAAATCACCAACTGCCAATTCATCCAAAACAATGCCCAAGTTGAGGGTGGCGCAGTCATGAATGTAGGAAACGGAGGAGAATGCGGCGTAAAAATTGAAAATTGTATCCTGAATGGAAATTTCGCGCTTTACGGTGGTGCAATTTTCAACCGCGCCATCAACAATGGTACCAACAGTGCATTCATCGCATTCAATTCTTTGACTGACAATAAAGCTTACATCAACGGTGCTGATTTTTTCAACAACCGCGATAATTCAAGCCTTAATCAGCCTACAATTAGAAACAACACTACAAGCAATTCACCATCGTCTTCAGATCTTTTGGATGAAGTTAAACTTACACCCAATACAGTTTCAAGAATGAGAGCTTCCAGCCGCCACTAATCAACGCGCTAGAAGATCTACAGGATTAGACACCTAAACTAATCAATAGAGGGCCAGTACGAGACATCGTCTGGCCCTCACCGTTTTTACTTCGACTCCGCTCAGCAACCTACTTCGACTTCGCTCAGCAACCTACTTCGAC
>NZ_JBBAKG010000038.1:47897-55750 GCF_040403615.1 Haliscomenobacter sp.
TACTTCGACTCCGCTCAGCAACCTACTTCGACTTCGCTCAGCAACCTACTTCGACTTCGCTCAGTAACCACTTCGACTTCATCTCGCCATCACTTATTTCTATCGCTTAAAAAGGCAATTTCTGTAAATCTACATTCCCTCCGGTCAGGATGATGCCTATCTTTTGTCCAGCAAACACAGATGGATTTTTCAAAACCGCAGCCAAAGGCACTGCACACGAAGGCTCAATGATGATCTTCATGCGTTCCCACACCAGTTTCATTGCTGCTACAATTTCTGCTTCGCTTACCGTAAATACATCACTCAGGTGTGCTTTGACAATGGCAAAGGTCTTTTCCGACATATTGGTCAGCAGGCCATCGGCGATGGAAGGCAACCCCTGGTGCGGAGTACGCACGCCACTTTTAAACGACAACCAGGCATCGTTGACCTGTTCCGGCTCAGCGCCATAAATTTTTGTGGCCGGGGAAAAATAAGTGCTACACAAGGCCGTGCCACTCATCAGCCCTCCCCCACCGATGGGCGCAATGATGGCATCCAGATCGGCAATTTCTTCAAAGAGTTCAAGGGCGGCAGTAGCTTGTCCGGCGATCACGTTGTAATCATCGTAGGGATGGATAAAAGTAGCGCCTGTTTCGGCCAGTACCTGTGCCAAAGTGGATTCACGGGCAGCCTGGTTGGCTTCGCACAAGATGATTCTGGCACCATAACCCGCGGTAGCTTCCCGCTTCACACTAGGAGCATTTTCAGGCATTACAATGTGCGCAGGTACGCCCAGAGATTGGGCAATTTTGGCCACTGCCTGGGCGTGATTGCCCGAAGAATGGGTGGCCAGGCCTTTTTTTCGGGCTTCCTGATCCAGGCGCAGGGCTGCATTGCTGGCGCCCCGCATTTTGAAGGCGCCAATTTTTTGGAAGTTTTCGCACTTAAAATACAACTGAGCCCCGCTGATCGCATTGATACTCTGGCAGGTCAGCACCGGAGTACGGTGAATATAAGGTTGAATCAAGGTGTGCGATTGCCGGATATCCTCTGGACTTGGAAGCTGCACTAATGTTTGCATTGTAGAGATTTTTGTGCCGAATATCGGTTAAAAATCTGGGTTTCCATTAGGATTTGTTGATCCTCAAAAGGACAAAAATCACTCTCAACTTCATTTTTTATCCAGTATCTTTACCGCAAAATCATTTAGTCATGAAAGTCCTCAATCTCCTTCTTACCTTACTTTTTATCACCTTTGCCGCTGTTCAGTACAACGATCCTGATCCCTGGGGCTGGGCGGCGCTGTATTTGTACCTCGCCGCTGCTTGCGGCATGGCCGCCTTTGGCAAATCCAATCGCTGGATGCTGCTCCTGGGTTTGGCGGTGAGTGGCATTTGGATGCTGACTTTGTTGCCAAGTTTCATCCATTGGATCAGTATGGGCATGCCAAATATTGTTGAAACCATGAAAGCCACACAGCCACACATCGAACTGACCCGCGAGTTTTTGGGCTTATTGCTTTGCACCCTGGTTTTTGGTTGGCAATTGCTTCGCTTGAGAAAGCGTTAAACCGATTGATTTAATCGCTGCCACCCACTTGTTTTCGACGGCTTTATACAGTACAGCAGCTTTTGTTATCTTTGCGCGGTACAAAAGACAAGCCAATTAATGCAAGTCATCCTCGACTATTTTCCACACCTTAGCGACCATCAAAAGGCGCAGTTTGCGCAACTGGATGAGTTGTACCGCGAGTGGAACGCCAAAATCAACGTCGTATCGCGCAAGGACATCGATTCCCTTTATGCGCACCATATTCTTCATTCTTTGGGCATCGCCAAAGTTGTCAGTTTCAAACCGGGTGCCGAAATTCTGGACATTGGTACTGGCGGAGGCTTGCCCGGTATTCCGCTGGCCATCCTTTTCCCGGAAACCCAATTTACCCTCATCGATGGGATAGGCAAAAAGATTCTGGTGGTCAAAGAGATCGTTCAGGAGCTGGGATTGAGCAATGTTATTGCCCAGCAGGGCCGGGCCGAAGAACTCAAAAGGCAATTCGATTTCACGATGTGCCGCGCAGTAACCAGCCTCGACAAGCTCTGCGCCTGGAGCTGGCCCCTCATCAAAAACAAGCAGCAACACGCCCTGCCCAATGGCTTGATCACCTTGAAGGGCGGCAACTTAAAGGAAGAAATTGCAGCTTTGCCCCGGGGAACCTACGTGGATAAAATTCCGCTGAGTCGTTTTTTCAAAGATCCTTTTTATGAAGAAAAGTACGCTGTGTACGTTCAAGCATAACAATTAAACATTTTCTTCGATTTCTGATCACCCGTTTGCCACAATTACTACTATGCAACGTTTTATCCTCAATTTTTTGAAATTCTTACTGTTTTTAGGTGTCGGAGTACTGATTTTGTACCTGCTCTACCGGCATCAAAATGCCGCTTTTCAAGCAGAATGTGCCCTCAAAGGCATACCTGGTGAAGAGTGCAACCTCCTGGACAAAGTACTCCACGATTTCGGCACTGTAAAAGTAAGTTGGTTGTTTTTGGTTCTTTGTGCCTTCATTGTCAGCAATATATCGCGTGCCATCCGTTGGAACATGCTCATCAAGCCCCTCGGCTATACGCCTCGGCTGATCAATTCTTTCTTTTGCATCATGATCGGCTATTTTGCCAATCTGGGTTTGCCCCGCCTGGGCGAGGTACTGCGGGCTGGAACGATGTCGCAATACGAAAACATTCCGGTAGAAAAAGTAATGGGCACCGTGGTCGTTGACCGCATCATCGATGTGATCAGCATCTTGTTGGTTACCGCATTGGCTATTTTTCTGGAATACGATACCATTTTGGCATTTGCCAAGCAACACGTGGCAATTGCAGACAAAATTGCCATGCTGCAAAATATGCTCATCTGGGGCATTCCCTTAATGCTGCTCGGAGTGGCGGGCTTGTGGTACTTTCGTAAGCAACTTTTGTCCACCAGCATTGGCCAAAAAATCATGGGCTTTGCGCAAGGATTTTGGCAAGGCATTCAAACGGTGCGCCAACTGGATCGCCCCTGGTTGTTTCTTTTCCACAGTTTTTTGATCTGGTTCATGTACTATTCCATGACTTACCTCAATTTTCATGCTTTTGCACCTACAGCGCATTTGTCGCTGGTAGCTGCCCTGATCACCTTTGTATTTGGGGGCTGGGGCATCGTGATTCCTTCGCCGGGCGGCATGGGTACTTACCATTTTTTGGCGCAAACTGCCCTGGCCATGTACGGCATCAGTGGGGAAGACGGGTTCTCCTGGGCCAATATTTCCTTTTTCACGATTCAGTTGGGGGGTAATGTGGCCATTGGGCTGAGTTCCTGGTTGTTGCTGCCCATTGTCAACCGCAATTATCAACCCAAAGCCCTCAGTCATGAGCATATTGGCGCAAATTGAGTCTAAAATCCACACCTGGGATTCTGCCCAAGCTGCGGTGCAAACCTGGCAAGCGCAAGGCGAAACGGTAGTGTTTACCAACGGTTGTTTCGACCTCTTGCACTACGGCCACCTGCATTATCTGGCGCAAGCCCGCGATTTGGGGCAGCGTCTGGTACTAGGACTCAATTCTGCCGCTTCGGTAGCTCGTCTCAAAGGCCCGCACCGACCAATCAACGACGAACTGACCCGTACCTGGCAAATGGCTTCATTGAGTTTTATTGATGCAGTGGTAGCATTTGAAGAAGATACCCCCTGGGAATTACTCCAGGTTTTGCAACCCGATATCCTGGTCAAAGGTGGCGATTACGAAATCGAGACCATCATCGGTGCCGATATTGTATTGGCCCGAGGTGGCCGGGTGCTTACCTTGCCGTTTGTAGCTGGATATTCAACCACCTCGATTGAGCAGAAAATTAAAAACAGTTAAATGAAAAAGCTCCTATTCCCCATTTTTGCACTTTTGATCTACAGTGTTGCGGCATTTGCTCAGGGCAGCCCCATCCCTCGGGGCAATTACGCTTATCCCGTTTTGGATCGATTGGAAATTCTGAGCGGAATAGAAGCACCGTATCATTCCTCCCTAAAGTATTACCAACGGGGTAGCGCAGTGAAATTTGCCCTGCAACTGGACAGCGCCAAGGCCAGACCATTGAGCACCCTCGATCGCGATGACCTGACGTATATTTTTCAGGACAACAATGAGTGGCTGGGGCAAAAAGCACTGCCCAATACACTAGGTGGAGCCAAATACAAACCAGACGGCGATACCACCCTCGGCTTGATCAAGGCCAGTTTGCGCGATCCGCGCTACACCCGCAACAAAAAACAATTGCTCAAATGGCTGTACCCGACACCGGCCAATCTACTGGAGGTCAATCTACCAGCCTTTCATTTTAGGCTCAATCCTACCCTCAATATGCAATTGGGAAAAGCTGCCGCTGGCGAACAGCCCTATTTTTACTACTCCCGTGGCGTAGAATTGCGGGCAGGGATCGATGATCGGGTGTTTGTGTACATGAACCTGTTTGAAACCCAAGCCCAGTTTCCGCAATACGTTCGCGATTATTACAACCAGTTTTATGCGCTACCTGGCGCTACCCTGGTCAAAAATTACAACAGCAAATTACTAAAAGTCAACAATGGCTACGATTTTTTGCTGAGTGATGGCTTTGTGGGGTTCAACCTCAGTCCGCACATTGGTGCCCAATTCGGGTATGGCCGCAACTTCATTGGCAATGGCTACCGTTCCCTGCTGCTTTCAGATTTTTCGCCCAATTACATTTACCTCAAGCTCAATTGGCAAATCTGGAAGTTTCATTACCAGAACATTTTTGCAGAAATGGTGTCTACCTCGCCCAATTTCAGCAACAACAACATCATTGAGAAGAAAAAATACATGGCTGCGCACCATTTGAGCATCAATCTGGGGCCTCACCTGAATTTGGGACTTTTTGAAACGGTGATGTTTTCGCGCAAAGACCATTTTGAATTCAATTACCTCAATCCAGTCATTTTTTACCGAGCAGTAGAGCAGGGACTAGGCAGTCCCGACAACGTGATCCTGGGTTTTGACGGCAAATTGAACCTGTTCAAAAAAATACAACTTTACGGTCAACTGGTCATCGACGAGTTTTTGTTCAAACGCCTGGTTTCAGACAATCAGGGCTATTGGGCCAACAAATTCGCCATTCAGGCCGGAGTCAAATACATCAATGCCCTGGGGATAGACCACCTCGATCTGCAATTGGAATACAACCTGGCGCGACCTTATACTTATGCACATTTTGATACTGCATCCTCTTATACCCACTTGAATCAAGCCCTGGCGCATCCGCTGGCGGCCAACTTCAAGGAGTTGGTATTGCTGCTGCGCTACCAACCCATCAAGCGCCTGATCATCGATGCACGCTTCATCCGGGCCAACTTTGGCGAAGATGGCCCCAATGACAACTGGGGTGGCAACATCCTCAAAAACAACTACAAATTTCAGCGTGAATACGGCAATTTTATCGGTCAGGGCATTGCAGCACAAACTTCTTTGCTCGGATTGGACCTGAGTTATCGATTGTCGCATAATGTTTTCGTTGATCTTCAGTATTTTTACCGCCGAAAAGACAGCGCCGAAGACGCGCGTGATCAACAAGCCCGTTTCATCAGCGCCGGAGTGCGGGTGAACATGGGGAAAATCAGAATGGATTTTTAATTGAGTTGAAAAGTTGAAGGGTTGAAAAGTTGTGCTTAAGCAGGGTTTGGAATTCTCAAGGAATGGCTCAAATCATGCACTACCTACAACTCTTCAACCATTCAACTCTTCAACTTTTCAACTAACCTGAAATATGTCAACCCAAACAAATCCTTCGGTGGCCTACTTCTGTATGGAGTACGGCCTCGACCAATCCTTCAAAGCGTACGCAGGTGGCCTGGGCATCCTGGCTGGCGACTACATGAAAGGCGCCAAAGACCACAATTTCCCCATTGTCGGCTTGGGCATCAAATGGAAACAAGGCTACACCGATCAGCGGATCGACCCCATGGGCAAACCTTACGATACTTACCACAACTACAACTACGATTTCATGGAAGACACGGGGGTGAGTGTCACCGTTGAAATCCGTGGCCTGGAGGTAGAGTGCAAAGTATGGAAACTGGAAGCCTTTGGCAACGCGCCCTTGTACCTGCTGGATACCGACCTTCCCGGCAACAACGATACCTGGGTAACCGGGCAGTTGTACGGCTGGTTTGGCGAAGAGCGCATCGCACAGGAAATCGTACTGGGCATTGGCGGAGTACGCGCCCTGCGCAAACTGGGCATCGAAGTAGATGTATACCACTTCAACGAAGGACACGCCCTTTTTGCTGGGTTTGAGCTGCTGCGCGAAAAAATGGAAGAAGATGACCTGACTTTTGAGGAAGCAGTAGAAGCCGTCAAGAGTGAAGTGGTGTTCACCACGCATACTCCTATTTTGCAAGGCAACGAGTCGCACCCCATCGAGCGCATCATGTACATGGGCGCCAACATGCACCTGAGCTGGGAGCAACTGGAAGAACTGGGCGGCAGTCCTTTCAATATGACCGTAGGTGCATTGCGCCTCTCCAAAAAATCGAACGCAGTAGCGCAATTGCACGGCGAAACCTCCAATAAAATGTGGGCGGAAATTGAGGATCGCTCCGAGATCATCGCCATCACCAACGCCATTCACAAGCCTACCTGGGTCGATCCAGCCATGATTGCTGCCGCTGAAGGCGATGGTGATTTGTGGGCAACGCACCTGCAAAACAAGCGCTCGATGATCGATTTCATCGAAGCCAAAACGGGCCATCGTCTGGATGAAAACAACCTGATCATCGGGTTTTCACGCCGCGCTGCGCCTTATAAGCGCTCGGATTTGATCTTTACGGATCCTGAAATCATCGCACCGCTTTTGGAAGCACGCAAGGTGCAAATTGTTTTTTCAGGAAAAGCACACCCGCTGGATGATACTGGCAAAGGCATCGTAGCCAACCTGGTGAAAATGGCACGCCAATACCCCAAAGCCGTAATTTTTCTCGAAAACTACGACATGGCCATCGGGCGCATGCTCACCCGTGGTTCCGATATTTGGTTGAACAACCCGCGTCGCCCGCTCGAAGCAAGTGGTACTTCCGGCATGAAAGCAGCCATGAATGGCGTACTCAATTTCTCCATCCTGGATGGCTGGTGGCCCGAAGCCTGCGATCACGGTGTAAACGGCTGGCAGTTTGGCGATGCTTACGAAAACGAAGAGGATGTAGAAGCACACGATGCTCACGACCTCAAAGCGCTCTACGATGTGCTGCTCAACGAAGTGATTCCAACGTATTACGACGACCGCGAAAAATGGGTAGCCATGATGAAGGCCAGTATCCTCGGTACCAAGGATCAGTTTGCGGTAAAACGGATGCTGGACGAGTATTTTGAGTTGTTGTATAAGGCGTAGGTTGATAAATTTTTTGTTTTGTTTTTTTGATTACGTCTTTTTTGCAGTAACTTTAGCGCATTGCCACGGTATCAATTTGTGGCAATGCGCAATCGATTATGGAGCTAAATAAAATATCAATATATCGCATGACTCATATTGAGAACATATCGCATGTTTTAAAATATGGGATCACGCATAGGAACTCCCCCAACAAAAATGCAGAATTTGTAACCATTGGTGATATCAGCTTAATTGATGCTAGGGCAACTAAAAGTGTTCAAGTTGATAATGGTATCTTGCAAGATATTGATGCTCCTTTCATAACCTTGGGAGATTTTATACCATTCTATTTCGGAACAAGGATGCCAATGCTATATGTTATGCAAAATGGTGGCAATTTTGTAGAAAGAGCAACTCCTGCCCAGGATATTGTATATTTGAAATGTTTGCTTGCTGATGTA
>NZ_JBBAKG010000039.1:0-55723 GCF_040403615.1 Haliscomenobacter sp.
GATAACAAAAGATAAGAACTTAGCGCTTGGCCACCCTATTCCTGATTCGGCTCAAGGAAACCGGAGTGACGCCGAGGTAAGTAGCAATTTGATGCTGTGGAATGCGGCTTAAAAGATCCGGGCGATCTTTCAACAGGTTCAAATACCGTTCTTCCGGACTGTCCAGGATTTGTGCCGTAAAGAGTTGGTGCAAGGAAATAAAGCGCTCTTCCAAAACCTTGCGCACAAATTCATTCATTTTGGGAAACTCCACAAACAAGGCTTGCAGGTTGGTGTAGTTGATTACCAATACTTCACAATCTTCCAGGATCTCGATGGAATGCCGACTGGGCTGTTGGGAGATGAAACTGTCGTATGCTCCGGCAAACATCTTTTCCGTAAAAAAATAGGCAGAAATGTCCTGCCCGTCTTTTTCGTAATACAAGCGCATACAACCCTGGATGATGAAATAGACTTCACGGGCAGTTTTTCCGGCTTCTAATAAGGTGGTTTTTTTCTTGATTGTTCTGGATTCAAACCGTTGTAAAACCTGCTCCAATTCTGCCGTTGAAAATTGAGTCAGTGCTTGAATGGATTGGAAAACTTCGGTCATCCCTTATAGGGTTTTGGAAAAAAATCGATTGGCTACGGAGCTGTTTTTTTTCACCACCTCAGATACCTAAGAAACACCTAAGTAACGATAACCTAAACTGAGGTGACTCTGAGGTATCTGAGGTGGTGAAAAAAGAAGCAGCGATGCTGCCAATTTTCACGCATTAGTATGACGCAAAAAATTAATTTTTCAGGATTTTTCCAGGAATACTCTTCTCGGTCTGCCCGTAAGTCACTTTGAAATGGAAAATTTCGCCGTCTTCTTCCATTGGGATCAACATCACCAAGCGACTGGCGCCCACTGATTTCAAGATCATTTGTGATTCGATGCTGCCATCAACAAAGGTAAAAACGCCTTCTTTGCTGAGTTTCCATTTATAGGTCTCAATGGCGCGTTCAGAGGCAACACAACGCTTGTGGCGGTCAAAGCTGACCGTATGATTGGCATAGATTTTCATGACGTCGTCCAGTGCGCAGACTGGGGTTTCAGAAAGGATATCGGTGGTTTCGTAGCCATCGCCGTTGACATCACAGGGTTTGTCGGCAGTGATGGACAAGATTTTCCAGCCACCTTTCATCAGGTAGCTCAAGTCAGCTTCAACTAAAATTGCGGGTTTTTCGGGATCGGGAGCAGCAACTTTCTTTTCAATGGTCGGCTCTTCATTCGATGAGGCAACTTTGAATTCAGAACGGAGATCAACATCAATCGCCGAAAAAATCAATGAGGAAAACAGGAACAACGTGCGCATGGGATAATGTTTATGGGTAACTAATGGCTTTTAGTATTAAAGTGTGTTGAATATCTCCCTTTGTGCCAAAAAAGCAAGGTGATTTTCTTCACAAATAGATGTTCATGATTCTTGACGCAGTACAGCCATTTTAGTAACACCTAATATCGCGCAATAATTCCTATCAATCAAGATTTTGTTAAAATTTTATAGCCTAAAAAACTAAAGTTTGTCAGAAACTAAAAAGTAGGCCCCAATCAGAAAACCGTAGCATGCTTTTTAGTCATTTATTCTTACCCATTCACTTCTTTCTCCAGCGCCTCAAAAAACTGCTTGGACAGCATATTGGCAACAGGCGTAATGACCCGGCCACCCATGGTGTTCAACATGCCCGAAAGTTTCACATCGCCAGTGAAGCTCACTTCGGTCTGACTGTCAGAAAGGGCTTTCATGTTCATGTTGACTTCCGCAGCGGCATTGCCAATTTTACTGTTTTGCTGAATGATCAGTTTGAAGGACTCTGGTTGGACTTTATCCACCATTTTGAGGTTGCCAGAAAAAGAGCCACCTACCGGGCCAATTTTCACTTCAGCGATGGCTTTGAAGTTTTCATCGTCAATTTTCTCCAATTTGGTAATGGCCGGAGTAATCCTGGCCAAAACCACCGGATCCATCATCATGTCCCAAATCGTTTGGGCGGGAGCATTCACGGTGTAAGTGCCACTTAGTGTCATAAAATTGCTGTTTTTTGGTATTTTTCTGGCTTTGGCTAAATTTAACTAAAAATCCGAAAGAATGTTTTGAATAAGGTCGTAAAGAAAAAATATAATGCTATTGAACCATTATTGAAGATTGTAGATCATTTGAACTTTTTTCAAAAAAATAGCCTAACAGCATGTCTAATTTTTTTGAAACTATTCGCAGTTTCTGAATTTTATACAAACCAAACCATATATCAACTATCTGATGGTTCCTTATTCGTTTCAAAGCGCTGGCCCGACATCATAGATACCGTTTGGAAAGCGGAAAGCCAGTCGTTTTTAAAATTTACAATCGGCGATGACCCCTTTGAAAATGCACTCCTCAATCAATCAAACTCCTTGAACGCTCGCATCAAGAATTTGCACTGCAATACCCTTTACGGTTTAGTCCTGCCAAAATTCATCGATGCACTGAAATAAAAGATGTCGTTTTTTTACTTGTCCCCGCGCCCCTTTAGTCCATAGTTTTGTAGGAAATCAAAACACCAAAATCATGAAAACCATTGCAAAACTATGGCTATTGGTGCTCCTCAGCACACAACTTTGGGGACAAAGCACCACCACTCCAGCAAGAACCTTCCTTTTCGTACACGGCGGCTGGGGTGGTGGCTGGGAGTACAAGAAAATCGACTCCATCCTTACGGCCAAGGGAGACATTGTCTATCGTCCTACCATGACTGGTTTGGGAGAACGGGTGCATTTGGCCAATCCAGACATCAATTTGACGACTCATGTCAACGACATCGTCAACGTCATCAAATTTGAAGACTTGCACAATGTAATCCTAGTCGGGCACAGCTACGGTGGTATGGTCATCAGTGGTGTAGCCGAGCAAGTGCCGGATCGAATCTCAAAAATGGTTTATCTGGATGCTTTTGTGCCCAACGACGGCGAAAGCCTGTTTGCCGCCAGAGGTGAAAACGAGTCTACTGCCATGACCAAACCCTTTACCAAAGATGGATTTGTAGCTTATTTTTTTGGCCCAGTCAGCGCTACTCCGCCTTCAGATGTACCCCATCCATTAAAAACATTCACCGAACCCTTGTCCGTGAAGAACCCAGTGGTAAAAAAGATACCTACCTTTTATATCTTGATGGCTCCAAATGGAGATGTAAGCAAAGCTGGTTTCGCCCCTTTTGCGGAAAGGGCCAAACAAAGGGGCTGGAAAATAGTACAACTCAATGGTGATCACTACCCTATGCGAAATAATCCGATAGAATTGATCAATACCTTGGAAAAATGTAAATAATTTTATCATGATGATTCCCTTCCAAGAAATATTACCCAGTGCTCCATTGCGCCATTTGGTACGCAGCTACCATTTGGCAAACCTTCCACCTACACCTTACAACATCAAACCTTATCCGGCCAGAATAGAGCACGCACTGGCGTTTTTTGCGCGGGGATTCATCCATTCACATGATTTGGTTACGGGCAACAGTTACAGGGTTGCCCGTAACGCCATCTTTGGCCAACAAGTAGGGAGACTCAATTTTGAAACCTATACCGAGGGCGATTTCCTGATGTTGATGGTCATTTTTCAACCTGGCGGATTGTACCGCTTGCTGGGGTTTTCCAGTCAGGAACTCACCACTCAATTTACCGATGCAGAATCGATTATCGGACAGGAGTTGCAAAATGTAAATGATCAAATTGCCAATGCGCTTACTTATCCAGAGATGATTGAACGAGTTGAAGTTTACTTGTTGAAGCAAATCAAAAAGGTCAAAAAGGAAGCACATGGCATTGATCAGATTGGGCAAATTTTGCTCCAGCAACCGAAAGGGTTTTCGCTTGATTGGCTGGCCAATCAAGCTCATTTAAGTCCCAGACAATTTGAACGGGTATTCAAGGAAAGAATGGGGGTTGGGCCAAAGTTGTATTGCCGCATCAATCGTTTTTTCAATGCTTTTCAGTACAAGGAATTGCACCCGGAGGTCGATTGGTTGAGTGTAGCCCTGGAATTCGGGTATTCCGATTACTATCATTTGTGTAAAGATTCCAAACAATTTGCGCAGGTAACGCCAACTATTTTGCTCAACCAGCTAAAGCTACGCCCCGAACTGATGGCACTGATGGATCATTAAAAAATTGGTATCTTGCTTAGGTTCAACAAAACCAGCTTCAATTGAGACACCTTTCCATACGTCAAAGCATTTTGGTTTCTGCGTTATCCTGTATTCCACACCAAGATAAAGTGAAACATTTGACAATACATTCTGCAAAACAGAACACCAACAAATCACATCTTCTTCAGGATCAATTTTGCTAGTTCAACATCCGCCAGTAAACCCTTAATCTGCCCGCTCAGTTCCTGTACCATCGCAAACCGAAGGTCATTCGGGATAAAATCAATTTTGATAAAAGACTTGAGGTTGTTCAACTGACTTGAACTGATTGGCTTGGTTTGATTCAACAGGTAATTGACCAGTCTGGTACACAGCGCCGCGATAATGTCTACCCGAATCGGCTGCTTCAAGGCCACTTTTTGAAAAGGGATCAATACCTCTTTTTCAAAATCCCGGGCATTGCAAATGGTTTCTGGAGTGATCAACTCGCTCAGGTTGTGGTTTACAAAAGAGATGAAAGCACTAGCACTTTGCTCGTCCAGACAAGAATCGGCCAGCATGCGCACCAACCCAAGATTGGCATTCAAATCTCCAATGGGTTTGATCGCTTCAAAAAATTGCACCAGGGTACGCGGCGTAGTCCGCTGTCCGGTAATGATTTCGGGGTAGAGCAATACAAAATTGATGCCCCGAGGGTCTACTTCGTTTTGTTCAGCCCATTTTACCCATGCTTTTGCATCGAATTCCAGGGTGATGTGGAGCATACGCGTGAGCATGGCATCATCCATCGGCGTAACCGAATAATCGCCGCCGTCGGGATTGGCCGTAAGGATGATTTGCCACTGGGGAGGGAGTTTCCAACTGATCAGTTCGTAGTTTTGCAAGAGCTGCATGATGCCCCGGAGAATGCGTTCGTCAGCCCGGTTGACATCGTCGATCAACAGGATTCCAGGGCCAGGTAGGGTGGGTACCCAGGAAGGGGCACGAAATACGGTGCGGCCTGCTTCAATGGCAGGCATTCCTACCAGATCCCCCATTTCTTCAAACTGGGCAGGGGCGATGTACACCAACTGATGGCCATTTTGCTTTGCCAGGGCTTCTACGATCTCGGTTTTGCCAATGCCATGCCGTCCCCAGATGCAAATGGGCGTTTTACGCTTTCCCTGTGCTTCCAATGCCAGGTTGGTCTGGAGAACATGTTGGATAAATGCAAGCAATTCAACTGCATTTACTTTGGTTCCGTAGTATTGATAGTCGTGCATGGTGTTCATCCGGTTGGTAGCATTTTAATTTTTCGCCCTAACAACAAATCCCATTCTTTTGAATTTTCGGCAAGACCTTCTTTGCTAATCACCCACAGCAAGGGCTTTCGGCAGTGGATTTTTGGTGTAGGGGCTACTCCGTCGGTAAAATACACCACGGCATCCGCATCTGAATGTCGGTTGGCAAATTCAATGACAGGATCAAAAAGGGTTGCTCCTCCCCCATTGATGGCCTGGGGATTTTTTCCCCGATAAAGGTACGTATTGTTGATTTGATCAGCGCATTCTACAATCCTGATGGTTGCACCTTGCTGCCAAATGTGGTGAATTTCCTGGAAAAAAGCCTGCAATTCAGCTTCGCTGATGCTGCCCGAGGTATCTACTGCAACCAGGAGCTGGTGTTTGTTGCGGATACACAATCCCGGATTGGTGCCATAACGCCGAGAGGGTTTGCGGAGGGTATTTTTCAGGTAAGTACGTTGTCCTGTACCAAAGAAAAGTCGCAGGTAACGCCGCCAGTCCAGGGTTGGCGCGGTATCGCGTATTTGTAGTTTCAATTGATTTTGCAATACAGCAGGCAGTTTACCCATGCCTTTGCTACCAATTCGTTGCAAGGTATTGCGTAACAAGTCTTCGATGTGGCCATTCAGCAGGGTCTGCTCCGCAGCGCTGAGGGGTTCGGCTTCAGTTGGCCAAAGTTCGTGGCCTTGCCAAAGTCCATTTTCAGGGTGCATCAATTGCGACAAGGTTGGGCTAATCACCAAGCCTCGCCTCAAGGTTTTGTTCCAGGCTTCGCTCAAGGCGTCGTAATAAAAGGCAATAGATCGGAAGGGAGGAAGCTCAAGCTCTGGAAATCGTACCAGTGTAATGGCGTCTTCTAACAATTGATCCGGTGCAAGGTATTGATTGACCACCAAATCTGCCGCGAGGTTGAAAAGCTGTCGATTGGCATAGATTTTGCCCTGCAAAACGTGGCGAAAAACGAGGTGCAGCACTTCATGCTTTAGCGCGCCATAGCGCAATGCAGGGGTAATCAAGGTTTTTTCCCAATGCTCGGGGTTAATCGCCAACTTGGTGGTTTTATTGGAATTGATGCCTAAAGACAAGGTCGAAATCTGCAGGTTGACTTCCTTGACCATTCCCGTCAAAAAATGCCCATAAAAAGGCTCATGCAGGATGAGCTGAATGGTAGTTTGAGCAACCTGGTCTAAAACATTCAGTGGTGGCATGACAACAAAAGTAACGAACTCCAAACTTCTTTGGGGCAATAAAAAAATAAAATGTTCATTTTGCCAAAGGATTAGATGAGTAAACGTTTTATTTTAAGTGTCTTATCTAATCCTTTGGCTCAAAAAAATGAACATTTATTTTTGCCCCACTACTGTGTAAAAAAAAGTCTTAAATTGGTGCACAGAAATTAAAAAACCATGGCAATTATTCTTGCTGATCCAAAAATTGAAAAGGTAAACTGGTCAATGTTTCGCGAAATGGAACTCGCCGACAATGACCCTTTTATCTACGAACTTTTTGAAGGAGAAATAATGAAACGTGCTGCCCCTAGTCTTATGCATCAAGCGGTAAGTAGAGAACTGCTTACGGAGATGACGATTTTTTTACGCAAAAATCCAATTGGAAGTATCTTTTCTGCTCCTGTTGACCTCAACCTGGACGAATACAACGGCTTTCAGCCCGATCTCGCCTTTATCAGCAACGAGCGCAGTTTTTTGATTGAAGATGGTGACTACATCCATGGTGCGCCCGATATGGTTGTGGAGATCATTTCTCCAGGAAGCATCAAAAAAGACCGGGTCATCAAGAAAGACCTCTGTGAGCGCTTCGCCATCCGGGAATATTGGCTGGTAGATCCGCTGAATAAAAGCATCGAAATCTACACCATGCAAGCAGACCGATACGAGTTGCACGACCTGCAGGAAATAAAGGGCAAAATCAGTTCAACGGTATTGACAGGTTTTGAACTGGAGCTTACCCATATCTTTGGGGCAGCGCCAGACGAGGATGACGAAGTGGTTTTGGCACAAGCTCCTCCAGCTTAATTAAGAGCATACGATTTCATTTTTTTCCACCACCTAAGTCACTTCAGACACCTAAGAGTCACTTTAGAAATCCAAACCGTATTCCCTCAGGTGACGCTTAGGTGCCTGAAGTGACTTAGGTGGTAGAAAAAAGAAGCAGCAAAGCTGCAAAAAAAATCCATTCAAGTGTAAAGTTTACTTCATCTTCTTCAGCAGTTCTATGGCCTTTGGATAAAAGGAATGTCCTTCATCAGCAGCGATGTTTTTCAATTTTGCTTCACATTCAACATTCCATTGCTTGGCTTTCATACATACCAGCAAGTAATTCCATTCCCCTTTTTCCTGGAATTTATCCTCGGAATTGGCTACCGTTTCGAATGCTTTTTTGGCGGCATTCAGGTTATTCAAGCCGATTAAGGCATGACCAAGGTAGTACTGGGCTTCAAAGTACAAGGGATCGGTTGGCACAATTTCTGAAAAGCCATCTATCGCATCGGCGTAGCTTTCTTCAGCCAAGGCTTTTTTGGCAGAAGTCAGGGCATTTTGGCCATCAGCATTTCCCCTCCAACCGGTTTGGGATGGCGTTTGGTAGTAGCTTGCAAACAATTCATCCGTACTCGCTTGTGGCATCAAAAATGAACGCACCACAAAGATCAGCAAAAGTACCGCAGCAGCAGCGCTCAGGATTTGCAAGGAACGGCGGCGCAAAGAAACAATCCGCCCACCTGTAGAAACAGTGCTGCCTTCGCTATTCCATTTTTTCAAATCTTTGCGCAAGTTTTCTTCGGCACCAAAATCAAGCACTTGCAAGCTCAAGCGGTACAGTTCTTCGGCGCGGCGCAATTCTTCATTGTTGCCCAGTTCTTGTTCGAAGCTTTTGCTATCGCTGTCTGAAAGTTCGCCAGCGTGGTACTGGTCGATGCGGTCGTAATAATTTTCAATTTTCATAGCACATCTTTAAGTTGTTCGAGCATCCTTGGATTTTTGTCCAGGTATTCCATCAACGCCAAATGGCAGCGGTACTTAATTTTGCGGGCATTGGCCTCACTGCTGAGTTGCAGGGTATCGGCAATTTCCGCCATTGAGTACGACAACTTCCACATTTCCAACACTTTTCGGCATTGGTCGCCGAGCTGATCAAGTAGGTGGCTCAAGAGTCCTTTACGCTCTTCTGAGCGAAAAGTAACTTCGGGGGTTTCGAAATCCGGTTCTTCCTGTGCTGGCTTAATGGGATCAACCAGGGAGATGCGTTCTTGTTTGCGCATTTGGTTCATCCACAAAAAACGACAAATCGAGTAGAGGTAGCCTTTCACGGGTGCTTCACCCCGAAATTTGTCATCCCGTATGTTGCGATCCAACACGATGATTCCTTCGTGAAACATATCGGTACCATCTTCCTGGTTGCCCCGGTTGTTTTTCACAAAAGAAACGACGCGCAGTTGCAATTCTTTATCGTCGTAAAGCCAGCGGATGGCGATTTGTCGAACCGAGCCGCCTTTTTTGATCGCCGCAACCAGTGACTCGTTTGTGTAAGTGATGGCGTTCATGAGTAAGGTGTTTTTGAGCAGTAGAATGTGCCAGGTTTGTCGAAATATTTTGCGAAAATAACTATTTTGCCCATGCGCAAACGTGTTAATCGCGCAAAACACGTTCTGAAACGTCGATAAATGATGAAGCATTGCGTACTGGTTTGGAGTTTTCTTTTGTGGGCTATGCTGATTTTAGGACAAAATCGCACTGAAATCGTTTTGCAGCGCGCTGAGTTGTTGTTCGATTCTCTGAAATATCAGGATGCGACAGAATTGGCCAAGCAGTGTTTAAAAAATCAGCAAGCGCCTGAAATCGCCGCAAGAGCCCTGGTTTTATTGGGCGACATTGCGGTGGATGTCGCCGATTATTCCAGCGCGGTAAACCACTACCAACAAGCCATTCAACAACTCAAGGCTTTTCAAAGCAAGGGACATCCCCTCATCGCCCAAGCCTGGAATGGACTGGGAGAATGTGCACTCAACAGTGGAAATTTTTCCAAAGCCTTGCAATGGCACCGCCGTGCCCTGCAGTTGCGGCTACAATTGTTTGGCCCCAATCACGAAAAAACCGCCGATTCTTACAACAACATTGGCAATTGCCAGATTCAGCTGGGAGATTATGGAGTTGCTCGCCAAATGCACCAAAAGGCATTAAAAATAAGGAAAGCGATCTTACCTCCAACCCATGCCGATATAGCCGTTAGCCACAACAACCTGGGCAATTGTGCCTATTTCAGTGGAGAATTTAAGGAAGCCGCTAGAGAATACCGGGCAGCATTGGCCATTCGGGAAAAAACCTACGGGGTCAACCATGTCAAGGTTACGTCTGCTTTGAACAACCTGGGAAAAGTACTGTATGAAATGGGGCAATGGGATCAGGCCATGGCCATATTTCAACGGGTTTTAGGCATCCGCCAAAAAGCTTTTGGCCCCAATAATTCTGCTATTGCTCCGACCTTGGAAAACATTGGTGAAGTTTTATTGGAAAAAAGAGATTTTTCCGCAGCCATACCCTATTTGCAGCAAGCCGTGTATTTGTATGGTGGACAAAAAGAACCAATCAGTGCTGCTGCCTGGCATAAAATTGGCCTTTGTTACCAAAGAAGCGGCAATTACGACAAAGCATTGGTGTACCACCTGGCGGCTTTAGAACCTATAAAATCTCTGTACGGCAATCAGGTTTTTGCGGCCTCGATTCACAGCAATATTGGGGTTTGTTATCTTTTGAAGGTCGAGTTTGCGCAGTCTATTCTAAACCTATCCATAGCCGCAAATATCCTGCACCAGTATTATCCTCAAGGGCATCCGGATTTGGCACAAATTCACAACAGCCTGGCGCTCTGTTACCTTGGCCAAGGTTTTTTGGATACAGCCGAAGTGCAAAGTAAAAAAGCAATTTTTGCCCTGCAACAAATTGGGCAAACCAAAGGATTGGGCTATGCACAGGTCTTGCGCACCAGCGCAGAAATATTACTCCAGCGCAACAAAATCTCTGCCAGCAGCGCCTTGTTGAAAAAAGCGCTGAAAGCAGTCGGTTACCGTCCTGGGCAAACTTATTGGGGCAACGAATTGACCCTGGAAGTAATGAAAATTTTGGCCCAACAAGCCCGAACATGGAAAGCGGAGGCACTAAGCACCAAAAGCAAGCTAAACACCTTGTATTGGCAAAAAAAAGCGGCCAATACCTACGCTGAAGCCCTACAGCTCATGGGGGTTTTGCGCAGCCAAATGACCAGCTCCAACTCCAGACAAAATTGGTTGGAACAGCAATACTCACTATACCGCGAAGCGACTGAACTCAATTTTAGAATTTGGCAACAGACCAAACAGGAGGAATATTTGGAAAAAGCATTTTTGCTGAGTGAAAAAAGCAAAGGCGCTCAATTGCTGGAAGCGGCACAAAAAAGTCAGGCCAAAGCGCAAGTTGATGCGCCACCCAAGCTCGAAAACATGGCAGATTCACTGCGCACCCGTTTGGCAGAACTGGAAAGTGAAAAACTCAACCGCCCCAACAAAGCTGCCAAATTGGAACGAGAAATGCTTGGGTTGATGCGTCAGTTGGATGGTTTGCAAAAATCCATTCTGCATTGGCAAAACAAAAGGGGCATTCAATTGCCCACCGATACCGTATACACTGCAAAGTTTTTACAAAAAAAATTATTGCATCGCCATCAAGCCATGGTGGAGTATTTTGAAACCGAAAGCTCATTTTTGATTTTTGTCCTTTCCAAAAAAGAATTCACTGGATTTGTTGTTCCAAAATCAAGTTCAATCCTGCAAGAGGTCATTGATTTCCGGGAGCTTTTGCGACAATATTCAGCCCTAAATGGCCCCCAGTTGGACAGCAATCTTACCGCCTGGACAAAGCTATCTTATCGCTTGCATCGCAATTATTTTGCCCCGTTGCACACCGTATTAAATGGGGTGAAGGAACTGATCATTATTCCTGATGGGGCATTGAGTTTTCTACCTTTTGAGGCATTGCTGACCAGGCTTCCCAAAAAAATCACCCGGTTCAAAAGCCATGCCTACCTCTTGCGCCAATACGCCATACAGTACAACTACTCAGGGAGTCTCTCCTGGGAATTGGAGCATAAGCGCCATGCCCATCTTTTTAAACCCAGTTTATTGTCGATGGCGCCCAACTTTCAAGGAGATACCCGGGGCTTGAATCCTTTGTACAACACCTCTATCGAATCCAATAACCTGGACAAATTGTGGGGAGCCAAGGTATTGATCGGAAATTCAGCCAGTTTGTCTGCATTTCACAAAGAAGCACCACATTTCTGCATTTTACATTTGGCCACTCACGGCATTTATTATCGAAACCTATCCAATCAATCGGCACTAGCTTTTGCAGAGCAAAAAGACACCTTGAGCAACGAATACTTGTTTACGCAGGAACTTTATGCCATGCGGCTTCCAACCGAAATGGTCGTATTGAGTGCCTGCGAAACCGGGATCGGCGATTACCATCAAGGAGAGGGCATCATCAGTTTGGCGCATGGATTCATCCATGCCGGTGCGCAGAGCGTGGTGACCACCCTCTGGAGTGTAGACGATCTAAAGACCGCAGAGTTGGTGGTTGGTTTTTTCCAAAACCTCAAAAAAGGGCAAAGCAGACCACTTGCCTTGCAACAAGCCAAGCTCGATTTGCTCCGCAAACACCCCAATGATGAAGTACATCCCTATTATTGGGCTGGGTTGATTGGCATCGGTACGTCTGAACCTTTGTATGATCCCAATAAAAAATTCCTTGCTTTGGCAGTTTTGCTAAGCGTATTGCTAGGGGTAAGCTGGTTGGTATACAGGCGCGCTCAAAAAAAGCAATCTATTTAATGGGATAATATTTTACAATTCACGGTTCTTTTAGATTTATTTTCGGCAAATACTCCCTTTTTAAAGGAATATCATCTTATTTCCATTTCATTGCATTTTCCTGCTATTTTGTCATTGTTTTTTGCCAAATTTGTAATTCTATCAGTCACATCTTTTTCAGCTCCACCAAGTTCGATTTTCCAATTCCGATTCTATTCGGGTAGACTTTTATTGCTCAAAACACACATTTGCCATGAATAACAATAACCTGAGTCGACGCAGTTGGTTGCGCTCCTCCCTTGTCTTAGCATCTGGTGCCGCAGTTACACCAGCCGTATTTGGCAGTAGCTCATTGGCCGCTGATCCCTCCAAATTGTGGTCTGAACAAAGCCGACTGAAAGAATTCGACTACCAATTGCCTCCAATTTTAGCACCGAATGTGATCCGTCTCAACGCCAACGAAAACCCCTTTGGCCCTTCAGCCAAAGCACGCCTGGCAGTGATTGAGTCTGCCATAAACGGCAATCGCTATGCGCATGGGGAATCCATGAAGCTGAAGAAAATGATCGCCGAGAAAGAAGGCGTTTCTGAAGATTACATCATGATGGGGCCAGGCTCTACTGATCTTTTGGAAAAGGTAGCCATCACTCATTTTCTGGAAGGCGGCAACATTGTATCTGCCGATCCGGCTTATATGTCACTTGTAAACACCGCAAAAGCATTCAAAGCCACCTGGAAAAACGTGCCACTCAAAAAAGACTGGTCACATGATACCCAGGCGATGGAAAAGGCCATTGATGCGAATACCAAACTGATCTACGTTTGCAACCCAAACAACCCCACTGGTTCGATCACCGATGCCAAAGAGCTGCGTGCATTTTGCAGCAAAGCTGCCGATAAAGCACCCGTATTTGTAGATGAAGCCTACCTCGATTACCTCGACAACCCGATGGCTTCCAGCATGGTTGATCTGGTAGCAAAAGGTAAAAACGTAATCGTGGCCCGTACCTTCAGTAAAATTCACGGTATGGCTGGTTTGCGCATTGGTTACATCGTAGCTCAGCCCAAGACTTTGGAAAAAATTGACTCCATGGTACGCGGCAATATGGGCATGTGCATCACCTCGGTAATGGGTGCCATTGCCAGTATGGAAGACAAAGAATTCCACGAGCGCTCGCGGAAACTGACGACAGAAGGTCGCCAGTTTATTTGTGATGAATTGAAAAAGCAAGGCTTCAATTATGTGCCCTCCTATACCAGCTTTGTCCTGTTTCCGATTGAAATGAATGGCAAGGATTTCCTGAAAAAGATGATGGATTCGGGGGTAGCGGTACGCTCATTTGAGATCGACGCCAAGACTTATTGTCGGGTCAGCGTCGGATTACCGGATGAGTTGAAACTCTTTACCGATAGCCTCAAGAAGGTTCTTGCTTAAGAATAAATCTGCATAGGGTTCACGGAGGTTACAACCGTGAACCCCTCATCAACAAGCTTTTAGCACATGAATATTGCATTGCAAAAGGCCTTATCTCTATTGGTCTTAATGGCCATAGGCTTATTGTTGAAACCCAAAATTAAGAGCAAAGAGCAAGCCGATGGGCTCAAGACGATTATTTTGAGTTTGGCCTTGCCTGCTACCATTTTTATTGCCTTGCTCAAAACCGAGGTGCGTATTGAGTTGATCAGTTTGCCTGTACTCGCTTTGATTTTCAATGTATTGCTGTTCGGTTTGAGTCATGTACTGTTGCCCCTGATGGGCATAGCCCGTGGTACGCCCGAGTTTCGGAGTTTGTTGTTGATGATTCCGTCTCTTGCACCTGGTTTGTCTTGTTTTCCCATCCTGGCCGAATACCAGGGTGATCAGGCGGTGGCTTGGGCTGCACTGGGAGATTTGGGCAACAAGGTTTTTGTACTGATCTTGCTGTATCCCTTGGCCATGCACTGGTATTACCGCTCCTTTCCCAGCGAAAATGTATCCACTTCGGCAAAAGTGAAAGACTTATTGTTGGCCTTGCTGCGCGAACCCGTCAACCTGGTATTGGTGGCCGCCTTGATTTGCCTGGGCATGGGCTGGCAGATGACACACCTGCCAGAATTTGTGCAGGATGTGATCCTGAAAGTAGGCGCAGTCATGACGCCACTGGTGCTGCTGTTCATTGGCATCTCGGTACAGCCTCGCTGGTCGGAGTTGCGCATGATTGGAGGAATTCTAGTACTTCGCTCAGGTTTGACGTTCTTGATTAGCGGCTTGTTTCTGAGTTTTGTGCCACATTTGAGTCCTGCTGCGGCCATTCTGGCCGTTGTTTTCCCGCAAAGTGCGGTGAGTTTTTGGCCATTTGCCCATATTGCAGCAGTTAACGTGTTGGAAGGGGAAAAACGATCCAAAACCAGTATCTTCAATTCAGGTCTCGCTTTGAATTTTATCGCTTTATCCCTCCCCTTTTCTACTTTGATGATCTTGTTGATTTGCACCATCGGCGTACCTGCCACCCAGCCGATTTCGTTGGGTTTTGCTGGAATAGCGCTGCTTGCCTTGGCTTTGCTACCGCCAATATTGCGCCGGATTCGCTTGCCCAAATTGGAAAAAGACGTAGAAATGGCAGTTGAGAATCAATAAAGCTAAAAAATTCCAGGAGAAAAAATATCCTTTTAACCCTTTTATTTTCAAAGATTTGGGTAAAACGCTAAAGGTTTTTTTAATTTTTTTTACCAAAATGCTTGTTTTTTACCCCTGGATGCAATTATCTTTGCGCACGCTCAGAAAGAAAATGCATTTGCAACTCTTTCAAAGCAACATTAAATTATGCGGATGTAGCTCAGTTGGTAGAGCGCAACCTTGCCAAGGTTGAGGTCGCAGGTTCGAATCTTGTTATCCGCTCCAAAACATAAGGAAGTCAGAAATTAAGTTTTCTGGCTTCCTTTTTTCATTTTAAGAACAATGAAGAAATTGCAACTCAGCAGTATTCCTTCCTACAAAAGCCCCTACTTCCCCTCCAGGACACACAAATGAATTTCTGCTCCACCCATTTCTACTTATGGTATTTTTCTCGGAAAGCGGATCAACATCAATGGAAGGCAAATCATCAACCAGGCCCAACCCAGTAGCCTTCAAAAATGCTTCTTTGAGCGTCCAGATTTCAGCAAAGGCTTGAAGGTTTTTTCCCTCCTGGCAATACCCTTTTTCTTGCTCATTCAACACATAATCAGCAGTAACGGAGTCAATCTGCTCGGGAATAAATTCCAGGTCTACGCCAATTGATTCTTGCGCAATGCCAATGAGGAATGAGCTTGCAGTATGGCTGACGTTGAAATGCAGGGACTGGTCTTTCAGTTCAGGTTTGCCGTGAGCATTGTAAGCAAACTGAATTTCTGCTGGATCAATATTCAGCTTTATTCCCAAACACTTGCGCAGCATTGCTCGACACCACAACCAGGTATTGCGGTCTTTTGGTGGCATTCTTTGTGCACTGGCTAATTCCCCATCGGTGAGCAAAGCCCACAAATCCTTAGTTGGCGTTGCGTAAGGGCGTCCATAGATCAGCAAAGGCTGATTGCAGCGCTCTATTTCTGCGGAAGTCAATGATTGCCACCGGGGTTTGACATTTTCCATATTTTGATTCTTGAGGTTCTGCCCATGCAATTTCATTCAATCGAGCCTCCAGCACTTCTGCAAAGACCTGGTCATTGGGCTGCTTGAAAATATGGTTGTGATCACCAGGAACCAGGTGCACATTAAGCCCATTTTGCAGGTAGGGATCCCATCCATAATGCAGCGGCTCTCGGATGTAAAAGCTTGACTTCTTGGCTTTGAACAAGTCAATTCGGGTTGCAACAGGTTCAAGTTTATACTGTTCGAGTGCTTTGGTCATTGCAATAGTGGATGCGCTTACGGTATAGGCTCCAAGTTCCTGGCTGCGCTCTAACCCATTCACAGGTAGTTTTACCAGTTTGAATTTTGACAAGGTGGTATAAAGTGTCACCTTTAGGTTGTTCTTTTTCTGCATCAAGAATCGCCGACGCTCGCTCTTTTCTTCTTTGAAGAAAGCTTGTACCGCAAAGCCCAACTTGGCAAATGGAGTAGTCAC
This sequence comes from Haliscomenobacter sp., assembly GCF_040403615.1. Lineage (NCBI taxonomy): Bacteria > Pseudomonadati > Bacteroidota > Saprospiria > Saprospirales > Haliscomenobacteraceae > Haliscomenobacter > Haliscomenobacter sp. Next base: position 16,377 of record NZ_JBBAKG010000039.1, read on the forward strand.
GGCATCAACCCAGCGTTGAAACCCTTTTTTTGATTCCTTGGCAAACGCGGCTACTGAGTCTATCAAACCTGCGAAGGCCACCGCTTCCTGATTTTTTTCCAATTGTTTGGTCATTTCAAAAACGATAAAACCGCCAATCGAATACCCCAACAAATGGTAGGGCCCTGAGGGTTGAATTTGCTTGATTTCCTTAAGGTAATCGGCAGCAATCTTGGGAATAGTACAATTGTGGCAATGCTCCGAGTTCATCCTCCTGGCCTGCAACGCATAGATGGGTCGATCTGGATGGAGGTAGCGTGCCAGCGATTGAAACATCAATACATTCAATCCTGCTCCATGAATCAAAAAAATGGGCGCTAAGCTCCCCTGCGTTCTGATGGGTACCATTACATTCCACAAATGTTCTACTTTTTTACTGTTGATTAATTCTGCCAATTTTCGGATGGTGGGATAGGTGATCAACGAGGCGAGTGGAAATTCAATGTCGAATTCCTTTTTGAGGTTGGCCACGAGTTGAACCGCTAAAAGCGAGTGACCACCTATCTCAAAAAAGTTGTCCTCTACACTGATTTCTTCTCTTTTGAACAATTTGCACCAAAGTCCATGTAAGAAAATCTCGGCGGGGCCTTCTGGCAATTGGAGCACTTGAACCCGGTTTGCTTTGGTTTGCTCAACCAATCCTTCCAATTTGCGGGCGTCCACTTTTCCGTTGGAGGTCAAAGGGATTTCAGCGAGCATCAGGATGGTTTCAGGAACCATGTAATCGGGTACTTGACTGCTCAGTTTTTCCCGAATTTCGTTTGAATTCAGGGTATCCTCTTCGGCTAAAACAAAGGCAGCCAGCGTGGGCATCCCTTGAAAAGATTGAATGACTTGCACCACCGCGTCGGATACGCCATCAATGCTTTTGATCTGAGTGCTGATTTCATCCAGTCCGATTCGAAATCCGCGAATTTTTACCTGACGGTCAAAACGACCGATGTAATAGACCGTACCATCAGTTGCCGCAACTACAGTGTCACCTGTAGAATGGCTTCTAACGGTACGTCCATGGTGGTCAATATGATTCATAAACGAGGCATGGCCTTTTGCAGTAGGCTCTAAACCTACATATCCAAAAGATACTGCATCTCCAGTGATGTATAAAATTCCCGCTAATCCTTGCGGGAGGGTCGATCCCCACTGATCGACAATTCGAATAGAATATCCAGGTAATGGTTTTCCAATAGCAATGCGGTCTTTGGGCGTTTCTGTGGCTTTGAACTCTTCGGCCAAAGCAATTACGGTACATTCCGTTGGCCCGTAGCTGTTGATCAAGCGGTGTCCGGGATTGGATTCACTCCAGGTTGTCCAATCCTCTTTGTACATGGCTTCGCCACCAATAATGGTTAAGCGCAGTGCTTTGGAGGCATTGGCCGCAGGGTAGGCATGACTCGACATCCATTGCCGCCAATAGGCCGTTGGCAAATCCAAAATGGTGATGCCTTCCTCCACGATTACCTTCGCCAATTGATCTGGCAACAACCAGGATTCTTCGCGCAGGTACAAAGCTGCCCCTGAGCACAAGGCAATAAAAGTTTCTTCAATAAATGTATCGAAAGCCAAATGGGCAAATTGGATGACTTTGTCCTGTGCCGTCATGTTGTACAATCCCAAAGCAGCATCTACAAAAGTAGTCAGCGACTTGCGGTTGATGCCTACCCCTTTGGGCACACCACTGGAGCCACTGGTGAAAAGGATATAGGCACCTGCGTTGGGATAGAGCTTCAATTCAGGCATTCTGCCATCGGTCTTTACATTTTGAATGCGCAATACCGTCAAACCCTCAAAAGGAAACTCTCGCTCAGTGATGAAGACAATGGCATTGGGTTTGGCTTTGGTACAGATTAACTTGATTCTTTCTGCGGGCAATTTAAAATCCAGCGGCACAAAGGTTGCGCCTACATAAAGGCTAGCCAAAAAGGTTTTGAAATAATCATAAGTACGTGCTACTTCGACTGCCAAAATATGACCTTCAGCAATCCCTTGCATTTTAAGCCAACCAGCAGTCGTTTTTACATCCTGGCAAAGTTGACGATAGGATATTTTTTGGCCTTGATCGACGATGGCGGTATTGTTCGGATATTTGTTGGCCATGTCGAAAATGCGCAAAAGCGGATCCATAGAAGTTTGGGCAGGCGTGTGCGTAGGCTGGTTGAGTATCTTGAGCCAGGCTTGCTCCCTTTCCAAAGGCATCAAAGGCAATTTCGTCCAGGCGACATTCTTGTTTTGGGTAGCCGTGTGAATAAACCATTCCAGGGACTGAAAAACCTCAGCACTTAAACCCTTTACGGAGAAACCATTTGGAGTCATTTGCACCAGGAGAACGCCTTCTGGTAAAAACGATACATCAGCACCTGATTCAGCGATGTAAATTTGGGGCTGTCTTCCCAGCAAACTGTCCAAAGAGGGATACCGCAACATCAGATCTGACCGATAGCCCATTGCGTTTTTTACTTTTTTGAGTTTTTTGGCAATCCCCTCAAAGGCAATTTCGATGCTTTCGTTAGCCTCCAAATGAGTGGTGAATGGCACCCATTTTGAAAACAAATGCTGATCAGCAGGTATCTCTGCAGGAACGTAACCAAAGGTGGTTTTTACTTTCCCGGTAATGCGCTGAAGAAAAGTAACGATGGCAGGCAGGAGTTCAGCATTTTCCTCAATAAGACCTTCCTCGCTCGATAAGTTTGATCCTGCTAAATGGTTGACCCATTCAGCCAGTTCCGCATTTTCCAGTTCATTTTTCCAAAAAAACTCGTGCTTGGCTGTTTTTTGGAAAATTCCATTTGCTACTTCAAACCAGCGTGTAGAAGGCAATTCCAACTGTTCACCATTCTCCAGAATTTCTTGAACAGAAGGTTCATCTCCATCAGCAGTAACTATTCTTTCGATAACCAGCAATCCGTTGTTTACATCAACGGTAGTATAGTTTCCCATATGCCTGACCAAACCAGGTGTTGTGCTGGAGGTAGCTGGAGCAGTGTAGGCTTCTTTGATGTAATAAACTTGTCCACCCTTGACGAAGGAGGCCATCAGAAATGGATTTTCCAGGTGGGATTCCATCGCACAAGCATGGATCAAGCGCTGTATAGTGGTTGCGGATTCCGTCCAATTGAGCATCCCCAAATGAAAGGGGCGATCTGCTTGCCCATAATAAGATCCACCGTGATCGGTTTGGGGTACTTTTACAAATTCATGGTTTAACCACCCAGGCAGCGCCTTTTTAAACGCCTCCATAGCAGCTTCATAACATTTGATATTGAGCGAATAAGCCGTATCGTTGGGTGCTATCTCAACACTTTCGGAGGCCAAAATAACTCCTCCATCAATGGTGGTGGTCAATTCGTGCCAACTGATTCCGTGGGTCGATTCTCCATTCAGGATGGCCTGATTCGTGGCGTACAATCCAGCATACTTAGGCAATGGGGAATCATGGTAATTGATGGCCATGAGGGTTGCCCGCTGAATAAATTCGGGTTTAAGAATATAGCGGTTGTTGATGCTAAAGATGAACTCCACTTCAACGTCCGGCACCAAGCCTGGAGCAGCATAACATGGAATTTGATGCTGAGCGGCAGCTTCCAACAGTTGTTTTTCAGTTGAAACGACTGCTTTGATTGCACAACCCTGTTCTTGGAGCATTTGCATGCAATAAACAGGCAAGGATCCTTCTCCTAAGAGGATACAGGAGTTGGGTTGTTGCTGATTTTCGATAGAAGTTTGGTTAGATTCCATAGAGGTTCTGATTGTGATACAAAAATAAGCGGTCATAAGAGGAGAGATTAAGGAAAAAAGGTAAGCGGTAGGATAAACTGGGTTTTCGGTCAGATCCATGCTAAAAATGAATCTGGGCAAACATAAATTCATGATTCTCTAAAATTTCTCCAAAAACAGCCCAGAATTGCGGGTTACCTTTAAAATCACACCAATTACCGAGGTTTCCTCTTGGATACAATAGTTTTATTTTCATTTCAGCAAAAGGCTTGTAAAACCTAAAATTCAGACCAATTATCTTCTACATTTTTCTGCCAAATTGTCACATCAATCCAAAATATCCCTTACTTTTGCAAACCCGCGCTGAAATCGAGGGACTTAATCAACGACCATGCATTTGTACAATGACAATCCGACCTTGCTCGAAGTGCCGCACCAGATGAATGAGGAGCAGCAGGGGGAAGTCTACTTCAAAAACGTTGCTCAGGAAACCGAAAGTCAGCCTGGCAAGCATTTCTACATTGAGAGCTACGGTTGCCAGATGAACTTCAGTGATAGCGAGATCGTAGCGTCCATTTTGGCAGAGGTGGGCTTCCAACCTACGCGCAATTTGGAAGCGGCAGACTTGATTTTGGTCAATACCTGCTCCATCCGCGAAAAAGCCGAAGAAACGGTACGCAAACGCTTACGCGTATTCGACGCGATAAAACGGCAAAAACCAGGTACATTAGTAGGTGTACTCGGTTGCATGGCCGAGCGCCTCAAATCCAAGTTTTTGGAAGAGGAGCGCCTGGTTGATCTTGTAGTTGGCCCCGATGCCTACCGCGACCTACCGGGTTTGGTGGCTACTGCCGAAGATGGCGACAAAGGCATCAACGTATTTCTTTCCCGCGAAGAAACTTACGCGGACATCAGTCCCCTTCGTCTGGATTCAAACGGGGTAAGTGCCTTTATCTCCATCATGCGGGGGTGCGACAACATGTGCTCTTTTTGCGTAGTACCCTTTACCCGTGGCCGCGAGCGCAGTCGCGATGCCTTCAGTATTCTGGCCGAAGCGCAAGAACTTTACGAAAGAGGCTACCGGGAAGTAACCTTGTTGGGGCAAAACGTGGATTCCTACAAGTGGACAAATCCGGAGACCGAAAAACTGGTGAATTTTGCCCACTTGCTGGAAATGGTGGCTCTGGTGGCTCCCGATCTGCGCGTGCGTTTTTCCACATCCCACCCCAAAGATATTACTAACGAGGTGCTGCACACCATCGCCAAGTACCACAATATTTGCAAATACATCCACCTACCCGTTCAATCGGGCAACAGCAATGTACTGGAGCGGATGAACCGCACCTACGACCGCGAATGGTACATGGAGCGCATTGAGGCCATCTGGCAGATCATCCCGGATTGTGCCATTTCTTCCGATATCATCGCTGGTTTTTGTGGCGAAACCGAGGAAGAACACCAAGAGACCTTGAGCATGATCGATTTTGCCAATTACAGCATGTCGTACATGTTTTATTACTCTGAGCGTCCTGGCACTCTGGCCGCTCGGAAGTATCCCGATGACATCACTTTAGAAGTAAAAAAGCGGCGTTTGCAGGAAATCATCAATTTGCAATCGCAAGTGAGTTTGGGTAACAATCGACGCGACATCGGCAAGGTGTTTGAAGTGTTGATCGAGGGCAATTCCCGCAAATCCGATCAGGATTTTTGTGGCCGCAACTCTCAAAACAAGATGATCGTATTTCCTAAAGTACCTGGCTATCAACCAGGTCAATACATCAATGTCCTCGTCAAAGAAGCCAGTAGTGCAACCTTGATTGGGGAAGCAACCATTTAACGTTTTAGGATTTGAGGGTTTTAAGAATTTGAAGTACAGCTTTTTAACTTTACACAAGTGCCGTACTTCCCACTTAAGCCCTTAAAATCATGAGACCCCAAAACCCACAAATGGACAACCTTCTTTCCGTAAAACAACGCTTTGGCATCATCGGCCATTCGCCTTTATTGGATCGGGCACTGAGTACAGCAGTGCGCGTTGCCAATACCGATTTGACCGTACTCATCACGGGAGAAAGTGGCGTGGGTAAAGAGGTTTTTTCAAAAATCATCCACTCACTCAGCGCACGCAAGCACAACCAGTTTATTGCCATCAACTGCGGTGCCATTCCAGAAGGAACCATCAATTCAGAGCTTTTTGGCCACGAAAAAGGTTCGTTCACTGGTGCAACCGCCGAGCGAAAGGGGTATTTTGAATCCTATGATGGAGGCACTATTTTCCTGGATGAAATCGGGGAAATGCCCCTGGATACCCAGGCTTACCTGCTGCGGATTCTGGAGAGTGGGGAATTTATCCGGGTAGGTTCCAACAAAACCGTGCGGACTGATGTGCGCATCATTGCCGCAACCAACGTTGATTTGGAAGAGCGCATCAAAAAAGGGAAATTTCGGGAGGATCTGTACTTCCGGCTCAATACCGTTTCGATTCAGGTACCAGCCCTACGCGACCGGGCTGATGATGTTTATTTGCTGTTTCGCAAATTTGCTGCAGATTTTGCCGAGCGCCACCGTTCGGCTACGGTACAATTGGACGAACGGGCGCAACTGCTGATCAAATCATACACCTGGCCGGGGAATGTTCGGGAACTCAAAAACGTTGCCGAGCGCGTTTCGGTGTTATCCGAAGAACGGGTCATTACAGCTGAAGCCTTGCTCGAAATCGAGCCCCGCATCGCTTCCCGCAACCTTCCTGCACTGGTAGGAAACGGTGCTGAAGCCCCAGGCACCATGCAAGAAAGAGACATTTTATACAAGTTTCTTTTTGAGATGAAACAGGACTTGAATGACCTAAAATCCCTGGTGTTCGAATTGATCAAAAGCAACGACTTGCGGGTAACGGATTTGCGACCATTTCGCTCCCTGGAGCCTCCACGCAGCATCATGCCCTCGCCAGAATCCCGGTATAATTTTGCAGCACCGAATGATTCCAATCCCATCCAAAATAATCACAATGATCTGCACGATGACTATGCAGACGATCTCAATCCTCAAGTCATTATCCCACAGCCTTTGATGGAGCACAAAAGTGTCCCAAGCAACGCTTTCGGAAGTGTAGAGGTCTTAGATGACAACTACCGGATTGAAGACCACGAAAAGAACCTGATCCAAAAAGCATTGCGCAAATACAAGGGTCGCCGCAAAGAGGCCGCCAAAGAATTGGGCATTTCTGAACGCACCCTTTACCGCAAGATCAAACAGTACGATTTATGACGATTCGGATTTTCATAATACCCTGCAAAGCTTTCTCGTTCTTGCAGATTCTGGGATTACCCGTGCTGCTCATTCTCCTGATCAATGCATGCAGCATCAAAATGAATCCAGCGGATACTGGTGATCTGAAGACGTATTACATTCCACAGTTTACCAACAACGCCCCAAATACATTGCCCAACCTGCCCATTCAGCTTACCGAGGCATTGAAAGATAAAGTTCGCTTGCAATCTACCTTGAAATACACCGATGAGAATCCGGACATCGAACTCCGTGGCACTCTGGTGGATTTTCGCATCACTTCTGAAGCCCCCAGGGTAGGAGAAACCACCGCCATCAACCGTTTGACCATCACCCTGGCCATCGAATACTTCAACAACCGCACTCAAAAAGAAGTGTGGAAAAGGAATTTCTCCTTCTTTTACAACTACGATTCCAATCAGGATTTTTCGACCGTACAAGAAACGGCCATTAGAACCATCAGCAATCAGTTGATGGAAGACATTTTTAATGCAGCATTTTCGGATTGGTAAAATCCCTATAATCATGCATACTCCAATGCCTGTCAACATCCAACCCATTTCCCCTGCTGACGCACAAGTGCAACTGCTCATCAGCAAACTGGATCATTTCCAGATCGAATTGTATGGCCGTGAAAATTGCCACCTGGATTCTATCGAAACCCTTCTGAAAAGTGGCGCCCATATGTTGGGTGCATTCTCCAACGAGCAACTGGTCGGCATGGGAGCTGTAAAAATCATGTCGGGCTACGCCGAAATCAAGCGCATGTACGTAGAGGAATCTCACCGCGGCTTGGGTATTGCCGAGAATATCCTCAGCCGCCTTGAGGCTTATGCTGTAGAGCAGGGTGAAAATCGCATCTGCCTTGAAACGGGTATTTACCATCAGGCTGCGATGGGTTTGTACAAAAAATTGGGGTACAAAACAATTGACCAATTTGGGGAATACAAAATCAATGGTTTAAGTGTTTTTTTTGAGAAATGGGTGTAATCAAACTTGATTGTTATTTCACAGTACTTTATATTTGAAAAAAAATCAAGCTCAATTATGAAAAATCAAGAATATTCCTTTTCAATAAATACACCCTGCAATCAAGATTGGTCATCCATGGAAATTTCGAATGCAGGCAGATATTGTCAAGTTTGCAGCAAAAACGTCGTTGACTTTACAAATCAATCCAACGCAGACATCTACAAAACAATCATGGACTCCAAAGAAAGAATCTGTGGGAGAATCTGGGAGAATCAGCTTACGCTTTCAAAAAACCTCCGGGATGATGCTTCCCAAAAAATTCTTTCAGGGGATATAATTATTTGCCCTCATGGTTGAAAATCCTTGTTCTATTCGGACCTAAGCCCGTATTTTGAGGCCGAAAAGTCGAGTCCTCAAAACCCAAGCTTCATGAAAACTCCCGTCAACCAGGGTGAAAACATCCGTTCGCTCCGTGCCGAAACGGCAACCTCTGATTTCACAGCTGAACTCTTGGAAAGAGACAGCAAGGTCTTTTTTCACCAAACCCTCTCCTCCCCTGTTTTTAATGCAGTCACCAAAGCCGAAGGCGCTTACATCTACGATGGCGAAGGCAAGCAATACCTTGATTTGCACGGCAATGGGGTGCATACCGTGGGCTACAACAACCCCAAAGTAGTTGTAGCCATTCAAAAACAGATTGCGGATACTTTGACTTTTGCACCCCGCCGCTTTACCAATTTGCCCGCTGTTGAATTGGCTGAAAAACTGGCCGCCATCGCACCAGCAGGACTCAATCGAGTACTTTTTTGCCCAGGAGGATCAGAAGCCATCGAAATGGCCACCATGATGGCAAAACTCGTTACCGGAAAATGGAAAACCCTCTCTTATTACGGTTCCTTTCACGGTGCTGGCTTTCAAGCGGTATCCATTGGTGCGGATGGGCATTTTCGGGAAGGACTAGGCCCCATGATGCCTGGAGCCGTTCACCTTGAATTGCCCGATTATTACCGCAATCCCTGGGGTTGGACGGATCAACAGCAAATTGACGACGAGTACCTGCGGCAACTAAAGACCCAAATCGAATACAATCCTGAGATCGCCGCGTTGATTACCGAACCCATTTTTTACAATTCCACCGTACCTACGCGCTACTACTGGGAACAAGTTCAGGCCATGTGTAAAGCACAGGGCATCTTGTTGATTTTTGATGAAATCTACACTGCATTTGGCCGTACTGGAAAGATGTTTGCTGCGGAGCATTTTGTGACACCCGACATCATCGTGATTGGCAAGGGCTTTGGGGGTGGAATCGTTCCTTTTGCAGGCATCATTGGGAGAGAGGATTTAAATGTGCTGGAACACAAATCCATTGGCCACTATACCCACGAAAAGAACCCGCTTTGTGCTGCGGTTTCCAAAGCGGTAATCGATTTTGTAGAAAGCGAAAATCTGGTGGCTCATGCACAGGAACTGGGTCAGTATTTTCGTTCCGGCCTGGAAGAATTACAACAAAAATTTGAACTCATCGGCAATATTAGCGGACTTGGCCTCAACCTCGCTGTAGACTTGGTTACCGACCGCCAATCCAAAACCCGTGCTACCGAAGCGGCTCAACAGATCATGGGTTTCTGCATGAATCGGGGCATTTCCTTCAAACTGATTCAGGGCAATATTTTAAACCTGAAGCCAGCATTAGTTATTACAAAAGCCGAAGTGGATTTTGTGATTGAAACGTTGCGGGAGGGGTTCGTTCAGTTTTCTAGCTAATTTTTTTCTTCAACAGCTCCTCGATTTGATGTGTTGAATTGATCGCTACAACGAGACCACCTTCATCACCTGCTCGGCGGTAAACCTCAAATTTTCCTCCGTACTGGCGAGCGCATCATCAAAAATTTGCAATTTTCGACCGATTGCAAAAGCAGCCTTTAAGCCAATCAGGTCAATAAAAGGCTGATCGGCATCAATGGTGCCACACAAAGCGATGGTAGGAATGCCATGCTGAGTGGCTCTTGCGCAAATGCCCCGAATCAATTTTCCACCAAGGGTTTGGCCATCCAAACGCCCTTCGCCAGTGATGATTAGGTCTGCACCTTCCAGGGCAGCATCAAAGTTGGTCAGGTTCATCACGGCTTCAATGCCTGGAAAAAGCTGCGCTTTGAGGAAAGCCAAACAACCTGCGCCTAAGCCACCAGCTGCGCCCGCACCTGGCACCGAAGCAAAATCTTGTTCAAAGGTTTGTTGCAACAAACCGGCAAAATGTTTCAGTCCTTCATCGAGGCGCTCCACCATAGCGGCACTTGCGCCTTTTTGAGGACCAAAAACGTACGCTGCTCCAGTATGGCCATACAGTGGATTTTTGACATCACAAAGCGCATCAAAACGAGTATTGGCTAAGGCGGGATGTATATTTTCTGCTCCAATTCGTTCTATAGCCAGCAAGGATTCTCCTCGGGGCAATAATTCTTTTCCCTGAGCCGTGTGAAATTCAAACCCAAGCGCCGCCGCCATGCCAATTCCAGCGTCGTTGGTGGCGCTCCCCCCCAAACCGAGTAGGATGTGCTGCACTCCGCTGTCCAGTGCATGAGCAATCATTTGGCCAGTACCATAAGAGCTGGTGAGCATCGGATTGCGTTCCTCCAGGCTCAAGCGTTGAAGCCCGGATGCTTGTGCCATTTCGATAAAAGCTTTTTCGCCATTGGCGGAAAGGATATAGGTGCATTGGATTTCTCGCCCCAAGGGATCATATGCTTGCATCTGTACCGCATCGCCTCCCAAATGGTGCGAAAATACTTCTGCCAATCCATCGCCACCATCTGTAAGCGGAAAAATAACAATCTCAGCCTTAGGCATTGCCTTTCTTACGCCATCCGCGATGGCTGCACAAACTTGCGGTGCAGGGAGGGCATCTTTGAAACTATCTGCGGCGATAACTATTTTCATTAATGTGATTTAGGTTTTAACTCGAGTTTCTCCATGATTTTTTCCAGATCCTCGCCATATTCATTGTCCCAAATTGGCTGGTGGAATGCGATCAATTTCCTCATTTTGAGGAGCAATCCATGTTTTTCTGCATCAGATAAATTACCCGCAACGATTTTATTGACCTTGTGCATTTGCTCCATGGCTTTTTCAAAAACTGCTTTTCCCTCGGCAGTAATCGATACCCTACGGGAGCGACCATCTTCCGGATTTTCATAATCTGCGATAAATCCATTGCGGAGCAAACGCCGAATAACCTCCATCCCGGGAGAGAATTCCATCATATTCAGGGCAATTAGGTCGGTCTTGCGCAGATCGCCTTGACCGATTAAAGTAGCCAAAAAAGTAAAATCGTGCAAACCCTTTAACTCGGTGTTTTTGAGCCCGGTTTTGATGTAGTGTTTGGCGTGGGCATTTAAACCACCTATAGTCATGGCAATGTGCGCATCAAGATTGGGAGGATATTCATCCCATCGAGTTCTGGGTATTTCTTCCTCTTCCACATCATTTTGACGTTGGTACAGCCAATTTGAAAAAGCAGTCAAATCATGTTGCCCGGTTTCCTGCTCAAAAACTTCCAGCAGTCCAATCACTTCTTTGAGGAGATCGTACGTCATGTTCTTATAAATTCATTTAATCAAAACTAGAACAAATTATTCCGTGTCCAGTTTAGCAGTTGCTTCAAAAACATACCAGACTGCTGTGAATAAATCCCAATTGGCAGCAAAACAAGTAAAATTTAGAATTCCCAAGGGGCAACAAGTGCCAATTCGAGAAAGTGGCACCAACTAAACCCAGCCATAATCCCTTGTTTTTCAAGGAAAAAAAACCATTACATCTAAATTTTCGCAAATCGTTCTTTTTCCGCATAAAGTGGAACGATTTTCAGATTATCCTTTGGTACTTTCACAACCAAGTTTACTAAAGTTTTTCAGACCGTTCATATTTTTGATAAACCTTTCGTCTTATGACCAACTTAGACACTCACATCGCACGTAAGGCCGCAACAAAAGAACGATTATTTTTCGTTCTCAGGCCAATGCTGCTTGTGGTTGCATTTGTACTCTCGCTGACATCAGCTTTTGCACAAATCACCGTGAGCGGAATCATTACCTCCGAAGACAAACAGCCACTAATTGGGGCTACAATTGTTGTCAAAGGAACTGGAACAGGGATGGTTACTGACCTTGATGGGAAGTATTCCTTGCAAGTACCTGACCAAAATGCTGTCCTCATGGTCAGCTACACCGGATTTGCCGAACAACAGATTACCGTAGGTACTCAAACCACCATCGATATTGAACTGAAAGTCGATGTGCAACGCCTCAATGAATTGATTGTGGTAGGTTATGGTTCGCAAAAAAAACGCGACCTGACGGGATCAATCACCAGTGTTTCGGACAAAGACTTCATTAGAGGAAACATCGCTACCCCAGAACAACTGGTTAACGGTAAAATTGCCGGAGTACAAATTACATCCAATGGTGGCGCACCTGGCGCAGGTAGCCGAATCAGAATTCGGGGTGGTTCTTCCTTGAATGCCAACAATGATCCGCTGATCGTAATCGACGGCGTACCATTGGACAACACTGGAATTTCTGGTGCTGCCAACCCCTTGAGCTTCATCAACCCAAATGACATCGAGAACTTCACTGTACTGAAAGATGCATCCGCTGCGGCCATTTATGGATCGCGTGCATCCAACGGAGTGATCCTGATCACAACCAAAAAAGGAAAAGCAGGAGACAAAATGCGGATCAATTTCAGCTCCGTTTTGTCTTCTTCTCAAAAAACGAAAATAGTAGACGTGCTGAGCTCAGACCAATTCCGCACCGTGGTGAACGAGAGAGGCAATGCTGCGCAAAAAGCATTACTCGGCTCGGCCAACACCAACTGGCAGGAAGAAATTTACCGCCCGGCATTCAGCCACGACAACAACCTGAGCATCACTGGTGCAGCCAAAAACCTGCCTTACCGCGCCTCAATCGGGTTTATGAATCAAAATGGCATCCTCAAGACCAGCAATATGAATCGCTTGTCGGGTTCCATCGGCATCAATCCTTCGTTTTTTGACAAGCATTTAAAGGTGGATGTCAATCTGAAAGGAACTTCTATCAACAACACGTTTGCCAACGAAGGCGCCATCGGTTCTGCGGTTTCCTTTGATCCAACCCAACCCGTTAATAGTGGCAATGAAACCCTGGGAGGGTATTTTGAGTGGATTGATCCTGCCACCAAAAAGCCTCAAACCCTGGCAACCCGCAACCCACTGGGCCTGTTGAACAGCCGTGACGACCAAAGTACCGTTGGTCGTTTGATTGGAAACGTCGTATTGGATTACAAATTCCACTTTCTGCCTGAATTGCGCGCCAACCTCAACGTAGGTCTGGACAGATCAAACAGTGACGGCACCACGAAAATTCCAGAAGGTGTTGGATTGCTTTACGACCGAGGCGGTCAGGATGCTGCTTACGATCAGAAGAAAAACAACAAAACCCTGGAATTTTACCTGAACTACGTAAAAGAGTTTGGTGCGAGCCGCATTGATATCCTGGGCGGTTATTCCTACCAGGATTTTATCCGTGAAAACAATTACGTAGACAAAAACGTAAAAGGCGAGGTATTCAACGATGTATTTTTCAAGACCCAAAATACCCTGGTGTCTTTCTATACCCGTTTGAATTACACGTTGAAGGAACGTTATTTGTTGACCGTCACTTTGCGCCGCGATGGTTCCAGCCGCTTCAGTCCTGAAACCCGCTGGGGTACTTTCCCATCGGCAGCATTTGCCTGGAAAATCAACGAAGAAGGATTTATGAAAGGCAGCAACCTGTTTTCCAACCTGAAACTCCGTTTGGGTTACGGGGTAACTGGACAACAGGACGTAGGTAGCGATTACCCTTACCTCTCTCGGTATACGCCTAGTGAACCTACCGCGCAATATCAGTTTGGCAGTGCTTTCTATCCTACTTTGCGCCCAGAAGGTTATGATGCCAAAATCAAATGGGAACAAACCGAAACCTACAATGCAGGGATCGATTGGGCCAGCCGCGATGGCAGATTTTCTGGAGCAATCGATTTGTACAAGCGTAAAACTAAAGACTTGTTGAGTGTGATTCCAGTACCTGCTGGCTCCAACCTGACCAACCAGATCCTGACCAACGTAGGCAATATCGAAAACTCCGGGGTTGAATTTACCTTCAATGCCCGCTTGATCGAGAAAGAAAACCTGAGCTGGGATTTGGGTTTCAACATCACTTTCAACCGCAACGAAGTAACCAACCTGACCAAAGTACCCAACCCCAATTACCAGGGTGTAGCTGCTGGTGGAATTTCGGGTGGCGTGGGCAACACCGTGCAAATCCACACGGTTGGCTATCCAACCTATTCCTACTTTGTATACAAGCAAGTGTATGATGAAAATGGCAAACCGGTTGAAGGACTTTACGCCGATCTCAATGGCGACGGTCGCGTAACACCCGATGACCGTTACCGTTACAAGCAAGCCGACCCACGTAGATTCCTGGGGATTACTTCCCAATTGGTGGTCAAAGACTTCAGCTTGAGCTTTGTACTTCGGGGCAACTTCGACAACTACGTATACAACAACGTCATTTCCAACAATGGTGTTTACCGTGCTTTCACGGGTGCAGCCAACTTCTTGTCTAACGTATCTCCCAACGTATTGGTAACCAATTTCAGCAACAACCAATACTTCAGTGATTACTACGTAGACAATGGTTCATTCCTGCGCCTGGACAACTTGACCCTGGGCTACAACCTCAAAGGCGTATTGGGTGGTGCATCCAATACCCGTATTTCGCTGATTGGTCAAAACCTGTTCACCATTACCAAATACCAAGGACTCGATCCTGAGGTAGCGGGTGGAATCGACAACAACATTTATCCTCGGCCACGGATTCTGTCCTTGGGCGTAAACGTGGGTTTCTAGGGTAGCATTTGTTTAGATGAATTTGTAAAAATGGCCATCGGCCAAAACTAAAAATGAAACAATGAAAAAGCAATTTTTCAATTCTTCTATAAAATTGGGCATGCTGACCATCATGGTGTTGATCAGCTCTTGTACCAAAGACCTGGATCGAACTCCCTTTGTGGAGGTAACTTCCGCCACGGTCTACAAAGATTTCAACAACTACAAGGAAATCTTAGCCAAAGTGTACGCTGGCTTGGCCGTAAGTGGCCAACAAGGCCCTACAGGCCGTCCCGACATCAGTGGCATCGATGAAGGTTTCAGTACCTACTTGCGCCAGTATTGGAAAGCGCAGCAATTGCCTACCGATGAAGCCGTAATTGGCTGGAACGACGGCAGTTTGCCCGATTACCATGACATGGACTGGACTTCCAGCAACGAGTTCATCACCGCCATGTACAACCGGATTTTCTACCAAATCACCCTGTGCAACGAGTTCATCCGCGAAACCACCGACGGCAAACTCAGCGACCGGGGCATTACTGGTGAAAACCTCACTACGGCCAAGGTATTCCGTGCCGAAGCGCGGTTCTTGCGCGCCCTAAGTTACTATCATGCCCTGGACATGTTTGGCAGCGTGCCTTTTGTAACCGAAGCAGACGCGGTAGGATCTTTCTTGCCTCGGCAAGCCAGTCGTACCGAGTTGTTCAGCTATGTGGAATCAGAATTGAAAGCCATTGAAGCGGACTTGCTGGATGCCCGCAAAAATGAATACGGCCGTGCCGATAAAGGCGCAGCATGGACCCTGTTGGCCAAACTGTATTTGAACGCTGAAGTGTACATCGGAGCTCCAAAATACACCGAGTGCCTTACCTATTGCAACAAAATCACGGGTGCAGGTTATGCGCTTGAAGGCGACTACAACAAGTTGTTTTTGACCGACAACAACAAGTCGGCGGAAATGATTTTCCCGATTACCTTTGATGGTACCCGCACCAAAACCTGGGGTGGGATGACCTTTTTGGTTCACGCACCAGTAGGGGGCAGTATGAATCCTGCAATTTTTGGCATCAACGGCGGCTGGGGCGGTTTGCGCACTACCAAGGCTTTAGTTCAAAAATTCACGGACATCACGGGCACTACCGACCGTAGAGCCATGTTTTACACCGACGGTCAAAAATTGGACATCAGCGACATCTTCACCTTTAACGATGGATACGCCATTACCAAATACCGCAACGTAAGTTCTACTGGCGTAAAAGGCACCGATACCGAAGGCAACTTCCCTGATACCGACTTCCCGATGTTCCGTTTGGCCGATGTGTACCTTACTTATGCCGAAGCCACCCTTCGTGGCGGCCAAGGTGGCAGCCAAACCACGGCACTGCAATACGTCAATGCGCTCCGCCAACGTGCTTACAAAGGCGGTACTGGTGATGTGACTTCCATCAATCTGGATTTCATCCTGGATGAGCGTGCCCGCGAATTGTACTGGGAAGGCCACCGTCGTACCGACCTGATCCGCTTTAAAAAATTCACAGGCAGCAGTTACGTTTGGCCTTGGAAAGGCGGCACCAAAGATGGTCGGGCAGTAGCTGACCACCTGGTATTGTTCCCAATCCCTGCTTCAGATTTGGTAGCCAATCCAAATTTGGCCCAGAATGCTGGTTATTAATCATTAACAAAAAACAGATGCACCCATGAAAAATTGGTTTTTCAAAATAATGCCCATTGTCCTTGCCATTGCCATTGTTGCTTGCGAAAAGGACGAAGAGCGCTTGGTAGTTAAAGCCACCACCGCACCTGCACTGACGGCCTCAACGGCTACGCCAGCGCTGAAAATAGAAGATGCAACCAAAGAAGCCGTTAAATTCTCTTGGTCTGCTGCCGATTTCAATTATCCAGCAGGGGTTACGTATACCCTCCAACTGGACAAAAAAGGAAACGACTTCAAAACGCCGATTGAATTCAATGCAGGCCCTGCCCTAAGTAAAGCGTACACCGTTGCAGATTTGAATACAGCACTTTTGCGCCTGGGTATTTCCGCCAACAGTACTGGTCAATTGGATGTACGGGTAAAAGCATCGGTAAGTGCCAATGTGGCAACTTTGGTGTCTGCCAATACCTCGATTACTGCTACGCCTTACCTCGTGATCATTCAGTATCCTTCTTTGTATGTACCAGGTGGTTATCAAGGTTGGGCACCAGACAAAGCGGCCAAACTGGCTTCCGTAAAGGACAACAAGGTCTATGAAGGTTATGTCAATTTTGGCGATGCTTCTGAGTTTAAATTCACCGATGCACCCAACTGGAACAATGGTATTTTCGGGGATTCGGGCGATGGTACTACCAAGAAAATTGCTGCTCCCGGCAACAACTTCAAAGTGAGCAGCGGGGGGTATTACCTACTTAAGGCTGACTTAAATGACAAAAGTTGGGATGCTGTCAAAACCAACTGGGGCTTGATTGGCTCTGGTACACCTACAGGATGGGGATCAGATACCGACATGATCTACAATGCAACTACAGGTACCTGGTCTGTCACGCTCAATTTGACTGCCGATGAGATCAAGTTCCGCGCCAACGACGATTGGGCCATCAACTTTGGTGATACCAAGGCGGATGGACTGTTGGAGTACGGTGGAGACAACATCAAAGTATCCGTAGCTGGAAACTATACCATTACCCTCAATCTGGGCATTGGTGGGAATTACAGCTATACGTTGAAAAAGAATTAATTGTTTAAGTTTGGTAAATAAGAATTGGGGGTTTCCGGATTTTATCAGGGAACCCTTCTTTTTTATGCCTTTTCTTTTTTCTCCAAAACCTCCAGCAGCCAGCCTCGGTCGGTCAACAGTTGTACTTCTTGCACCTTCTCTCGCAGGGCTGCCATTTGCTCAGGCTTTTTGCGCAGCAATTGAAAAAGTAAATCACAAAAATTGAGGTAAGTCTGTTTCAAGGCTCCAGAAATTTGCCGATTGCGTTTGAGGAAAATAGTAAACGCCGCCAGTAAAGACAACAATGATTTTGTGGCCTCCGCTTCGTAGTACATCTTGGCCAACAACACCCGGGCACCCAGGTAATAGTTCAAATCGGAATAACTGACCTGATTGAGTAAGATTTGTGCTTCTTCTATCCGACCGGTGTAATAGTACAATTCAGCCTGGTTAAACGCCAAGGCATCATCACGCAAATTGCCTGGCAAGCGATCGGCATACCGCTCAATAAACCGCTCAATTTCATCAAACTGTTGCAAGCGAAGTGAGAGTTTCACCACATTCGTAAACGTCCACGGCGAAATTTCTTTTCCATTCAGGAGTAACCCTTTTTCCAGCCCGCCGAGGTACAAGTTCAATGCATCTTGTACATAAGCGCTTTTTCCCTGACGGATTTTTCGTGCGCAATAGTTGATCGCCAACAAATAAACATCCCGAAGCGATCGCCCCAGATTGTGGTCTTCATCGATGGCTTTCCGTAGGGTATAAAAATGTTGTTCCTCCTGTTCTTCTTCCTGTAAGGCTTTCAAAATGACATAATAAAGCTGAATCAGAGGTTCCCCAAAAAAGTTTCGGTCACTTAAGTGTTTCAACCACTCCGCAGAAATCCCGATATCGTAACTGCCCTGTAAAATGGCCTGGCGATCCAGCATGGCGCAGGCGTATTGCAACTTTTGCAAAAAATAATATGCATCCAATCCATCCGAAGCCAATTGAAGGGTCGGATCAAACCGGCGTTGCCCACTGCGTTCAAAGTGAAGTTCATTGGCATGCAGCCAATGCAGGCGCTCTTTCAAATATTGGGTGTCGTGGGCAGTGGTTTTGGTAAAATGCGCTTCCAACTGTCGGTTAATCTCCTGAAAATTTTTGTCCAAATTGCGTTCAGACAAGCTTTCGTGCAACAACAAATCTGACAGGTTGCCGGATTGGTACAGTTTTTCTATTGTCCAAAACGATTGCACCAATTTCACCGTATCACTGCACAAGTAGCGCCATTGCTTGTCTTCAAAAGGCTGATCTGGGAAGAGTTTTGACCAGGTATTTGTTTTTTCTAAAAAGGAATCATCGAATTTTGGCCAAAATTGTAGTAAGTACTTCAAAAACACCTGACACTCTGCTCTGTGCCGAAAATACCCCGCTTCAGCAAAGCGTTGCAAGGTATTTAACTCCTCAAATTTGAGTTCACGGAGGGTTGTGTATAGTTTTTTCTTTTCCAAATTTCGACAAATTTCAAATTCAAATAAATTAAAAATTTAATTTAATGCGTCAAAACTACCAATTTTAAAAGAAAAAAACTACAGCTAGCAATAAAAATGTATGGTTGAATTTTGACAAACCAGTTAAAATGTAATCTGGATAATCATAGCACTGTATAATTTTTGCCTCTACCTTTACGCTATGAACTGAATGAGACGAAAAAAATACCGTATGAAGTACATCTTTAGCTTTTTCTTTTGCCTTCTACTTGGGTGGGAAGCCCAGGCACAATTGATCTGGCCAGGTGACGCCAATAACAATGGCAAAGTGAATGCTGTCGATGTGCTTTTTGTAGGTCTGGGCTACAATGCCAAAGGACCAAAACGCACAAATGCCAGCACCAAATGGGAGGCACAACCCTTATCTCCCTGGGCGTCTTCTTTTCCAAACGGACTCAATTACGCTTACGCGGATGGGAATGGAGATGGAGAAATTAATAAGCAAGATATTCAAGATGCCATTGAACCTAACTTTGGGCTTACTCATGGCATTCCTCAACCCGATGCCTTCCTCAGTGGGCAACCAGGTAAAGCACCAAGGCTATTTTTTACGACTGCAAATGCGGTTATTGAACCTGGTGAAGAACTCGAGATTGATCTCAATTTGGGTGATGAAGATTTCCCTTTGGAAAAATTTTACGGAATTGCCTTCCACTTGAGTTACAATCGCGATTTAGTACGAGATCTGGATGTTGAAGATGAGGCCAATCCCTGGTTTGATGAAAAAAGGGAAAACTCACAACACTTCATTTATGTGGCTCCCACTGGTGGTCAAATAGAAGCCGCATTTACCCTTACCAATCAAGAAACCATCCAGGGCTTTGGGCGCATTGCCCGAGTTAAGCTTGTTATAGAAGACATTATCGTAGGCCGCCCAATTGATACGCTACGCTTTACCATTGATAGTGTCCTTTTGATGGATGAGAACATGAAACCCTATCCAGTAGTGAAAGATACTCTTGAGGTTTTTGTTACCAATAATCCACTCTTGGTCACTTCTGATGCCCAAATACAAATTGATCCGGAGTTGGTTAAGGTAATGCCCAATCCAAATAAAGGCAGTTTTGGAGTACAAACATTTGTTCCAATTGAACAATGGGAAATGATGGATCTTCTTGGACGAAAACTTCCAATCAATGTTCAAAAAAACCAACAAAACAGTTGGCAAATAGACTCAGGGAGACACCCAGCGGGTATCTACTTTTTGAAGGGGAAAACTCGAACCAGTTTTTGCTTAAAGAAAATAATTCTATTGCAACCATAATTCATTAAAAATCAATCGTATGAAGCGTAATTTTTTCGCGTGGCTCATAGCTTCGCTTGCCATTGGCATGTTTTCATGTACCGAAGAATCATTGATGTTGGGTTCAGAACAATTTTTTCAGCTTAAGGCAAATATTAATGTTTTTTGCGCAGAGAAAGAACCCATTGCCGAAGACGACTTACCGGAATCTATTACAAGGTTCTTGAACAATAATTTGAAAGATTACGAGCTGGATGATATTTATACGTTTTTTGACGAGGATGAACAGTTTTACGGCTTGGACTTAATTCAATCTGGGAAAGGCAAACAGGCTTTGTTTTCAGCCGACGGCACACTCCTTAGTTTAAGCGATTTCAAAGACGATGACGATGATTTCCAGATAGAAAAACTCCCGGATTCGATTAAGGCCTATATCGCTAAGAACTTTACTAAGGAAAAAATCCTGGAAGCAAAACGAATTTATGGTTACGGCAAGAGCGCCTATCAAGTTGAGTTGGACAATGACCTACGTCTTTTATTTTCGGAAAATGGTGCTCTGCTTTGTCAACAGAAAAATGACGACGACGAAGATGATGACGGAGATTGCGACGATGATGATGATGATGACGACGATGACGACGATGATGATGACGACGATGATGATGACAATGATGATTCAAATTTTTCTCTTGAAAGTCTAAGCGATTCCATCAAAAAAAATATCGCCATTAAATACCCAGGCTATACCATTTACGAGCTGGAAGACGAATCGTATTGTGATAACAAAAAAGTATATAAATTGGGATTAAGAAGCAATGTCGGGTTGGAATTCCACCTTGCCTTCGACTTGAACTGGAAGTTTCTTTTTGAAATACGGCGTATAGCCAAATCTGATTTACCAATGGTGATCAATAATGCCTTGAAAAAAGACTATCCACTTTATGGTTTTAAAGATAACGAATCCATTCAAGAACTCCGCTTACCCAATGGAAGCAAACGCTATTTCTTGCACCTGCACAAAAGTGCGGGCGGGGATGGTTCAAACCTAAAGGTGATGTATGCAAGCGATGGAAAAGAAATTTGCAAGAAGTAATTAAAATTTAGAGCGTACGATCAATTGAAAAAATTGCAATCGTACGCTCTCCTAACCACTTATTTAAAATGCTATGCAAATCTTCAAAATAATCATTTTCCACTTCTTATTGTGCGCTGTTTGCCTTACCCAGGCCCAATCCGTACAAACTTATTTCCCAAGTGCCAATGTAGCCTGGAAAAACATCAAGACGGAATACGGTGCAGTTGGAGACGGTATTTCTGATGATACCAAAGCTTTTCAAAAGGCGCTTAAAACCCAGCTTAACCCCTACAACAGCGTAGTGGCCATCTATATACCCAACGGAACTTATTTGGTCAGTGATAGCATTCGTGCATTGATGGGTTACTACGATTGTTGTTTGATCCTACAAGGTCAAGATCCTGTCAAGACCATCATCAAACTCAAAGACAAAGCCCCTGGCTTTCAAGACCCCAATAATCCGAGGCCTATTTTCCAAACTCGCGCTGGCAATCAAGCCTTTGGCAATTACGTTTTCAACCTTAGCATCAATACAGGAATTGGCAATGCAGGGGCGGTAGGTATTGATTACATTACCAGCAATTATGGTGCGATGCGCAATGTAAACATTACCTCTCCTGACGGAAGTGCTTACTGTGGAATACTGATGGAACGCCAGTGGCCAGGCCCTGGCTTGCTCAAAAACATCAGCATAAATGGATTCAAGTATGGCATTCGTTTGGGTACTTGCGAATATTCCATGACCTTTGAAAACATTACCCTTAAAAACCAAAGTGAAGCAGGTATAGTTAACAGTTGCAATACCATCGCTATTCGCAACCTAAATAGCAGCAATAAAGTCCCTGCTGTAGTCAATACCAATGCCCGTTTGGTTATTTTGGACAGCAAACTTAATGAGGGCAATAACAACAATCACGGAATAGTTGTCAGCGGCAAGAGTTTAATTTTTGCGCGCAACATCTGTTCAACCGGGTATAAAGGCGCACTAAGCGTGGAGGACAAAACCATTCAGGGCGCCAAAGTGAGTGAGTATCACAACCAACCAGACTATTCTCTGTTCAGCAACCCTGGAAAAAGCCTGGGACTACCCATCGAAGAAACGCCGGAGTACATCAACAACAACCCCGCAGATTGGGCCAATGTGGCTGATTTTGGCGCAAAGCCCACCAACCCGCTATATGGTTTCTTTGACGCCACCGATGAAATCCAAGCTGCTTTTAATTCAGGTAAAAAAGCAATCTACTTTGGAGAAATTGGAGACAACAACACCGCTTATTGTATCTATAAGGATATCGTAATTCCACCCAGCGTAGAGATCATTACTGGATTCAATTTGGGGAAGTTCAATTTTTTCAATGGTAGTAAATTCATTGTCAACAATACTGGATCTTCACCCCTATTCATAGAACGCACCAAGGGAATACAGTTGCACAACAACAGCAAACGTACCCTCGTGATGCGCTTTCTTGAAAGCTGCCTCTACACCAATACAATCAATAATACCAATGGAAAAGTATTCCTGGAAGATTGGGTAAATCCCTTTGAACCAAAGTTTCCGGTACAAATGTGGGCTCGCCACTTTAATACAGAAATTCAACCTGAAGACCAACGCAATATTGACAATCCTGGGGGAAAGTACTGGATTCTTGGGCTCAAAACTGAAGGTCGTGCCAACATTATTCGTACAAGCTCAGGAGGCGCCACGGAAGTCCTCGGAGGGCTAATTTATCCTGCATCTTCTTTCTCGGGCAAAACCCAAACTGCCTTTACCATTCAGGATGCTTGTTTGAGTATTGTTGGATTGACCATGACTACCTACGTCAACAATGGTTGGTATGGTATTGCGGTTGAGGAAACCCAAAATGGTATTGCCAAGTCACTCCCTAGTGACAAAATCTGGGCCGACTCCCCTTATAATTTTAGTTTTTTTTCGAGTAGTCGAGGCAATTGTGGAGTTTCAACAAGTGTTACTAAAGCAAATTCAGTAGCCCCCCAATTCAGTATTTTCCCTAATCCGGTTAGCGATTTTTTTACCCTAAAAAATGAGGGAATCGATTGGGAAAGCGCGGTGTTAAAAAACACTTTAGGTCAACCTGTTCGTACTTTCTTTTTTCCTGAAAAACTAAACCTTTCTGGGCTGCAAAATGGAGCATATTTCTTAGTTGTATATTCGAAAAAAGGCGAGCAACTACAAACCCTTAAAATCATCAAATCATAATTCAATGCCCATATTTTTGACGGGAGACTGCTCGGCCAGAAATAGGCACCAAGCGCTACTATGTTCGCTTGCACAAAAGCAGTGGTGGGGGTGGTTCTGATGTTCGAGTAATGTTCACTGCCGATGGAAAAGTGTTCTGTCAGAAGAAGTAATTTTTTGCGTCATAATAAGCATGCACTGTTTTCGTTTTAAATAGCACATGTGCTGTAAATTAATTGTTATGAAAAACCACTTTTTGATTATTTTCCCAAGCCTCTTGCTGGTGGTATTTTTACTCATTGCCTGCAAAGAAGAATACGTGTACACCGGTAAGCTCAATCCAGACAACCCAAAGGATACCACAACCACAACGGGAGGAACGGGGACCACGGTCATTACCAAGCCTTGCTCTCCGGATTCTGTTTACTTTGAGCAGAGTGTGCTGCCTCTCCTGCGCTCTCAGTGTGCCAGCCCAGGCTGTCACGATGCCGCCAGCCGCAAGGAAGGTGTCATTCTGGATTCTTATGCCAATATTCTTAAAACCGGAAACATCAGGGTAAATTCCCCAGCCAACAGTAAAATATATACGGTGTTGAGCAAAAGTGACCCTGAAGAACGAATGCCCCCTGCGCCAAATAGTGCATTGAGCAATACCGATAAAGCCCTGATCCTGAAATGGATCCAGCAAGGTGCCAAAAATTTGACTTGTGATGCCGCTTGCGACACCACTCAGATTGCCTTTAAAACCAACATTCAACCCATCTTGGATGCGCAATGCAAAGGTTGCCACAGCGGAACCAGCCCTTCCGGCAAGATTGCTTTGACAACTTATGCGGAAATCAAAAAATACGTAGATTCAGGTTCTTTGCTAGGCAGTATCCTGCATGCCAAAGGCTACATTGCCATGCCGCAAGGCGGAAAAATGGCAGCTTGTGAAATTGCTAAAGTACGCAATTGGATCCGCAAGGGAGCGTTGAATAATTGATGAATTTTTCGAATGACGATTGACGAATAACCGGTCACTGAGCGTAGTCGAAGTGCCGGTTATTCGTCAATATTTATTCGAAAAATTCGTCATTTGTATAAATCATTCCTCATCCAGTCCATCCATCCACTCCGTAATGTGATTGGACAACTGAGCTTTCACCAGGCGATCGGTATCGCTCCCTGGAAGAATATTGACCTTCTGTAAGTCCTTTTTGTGTCGGCTCCAGCGGCCTGAAAATCCGACCACATCATTGTTGTTGAGGCCAAATTTCCCTTTCAGCAAATCAAATGCCTCGTCAAAATCGCCATCGGCAATTTTTTCCTTTACCAATATTTTGAAATCTTCAAAAGTAACTTTTGGGGTAAAAGTGCTGTACAAGTCCAGTTTTTTGGTGAAATCCACTTTGCCGTATACGCCCCAGGGCATGGGCGAAGCGGGAGTATCGCCGGTTTTGCGCACTACACTTTCCCGAAAGGTCGTATTGTCTATCTCTGCTGTAGCCAAAACCGATTTGGCCATTTCGAAAGCCCCTTCCAGGGTTTGATTTTCCTGCGTAAATGCCGAATAAAACGCTTTGGAAAAATGAAAAGCCCGCTGATCATCAATTTTTGTGGCGGTTGCAATTACTGCTACATCGCGGCCCAAGCCTTCCAGGATTTTACTCACCATGCCTTGGGTAGAACAACCATTCAAAAAAACAATCTGCAAATTGGCCATGCCTTTGAGCAATTGCACAAACTGCTCAATGCCCTGTGCCCGATTTTCGAGTTCGAGGTACAAGCTGTCGGCATGCCCACCGTAATGAAAAACGGTAACTTTATCATGGCAACTCACCATGGCCTCAAAGAGGTCTTCGGTAGTGGCATTGCTGATGATTTGGAATTCAAGCCTGTCTTGCAATCCCAATAAAATACGGCGCAGTTCTGAGGTCTCCTTTTTTAGGTACTCCAGGTAATTGTCTTGCTTGTTGGAAAAAGCGAGTAAGATGAAAGGCATTTTCTATTTTTTGGGTTTTGGATTCCTGGTTTTGGGTTTCAAAGTCAAAATTTTTGGCTTTTGGTTGGACGCAATGTGGAACAAGGCATCCCCCTGGCTGATTACGGGCGTATTGTTGTGACCAATGATGTACCCGCCTTGTTTGGCAACCACCAAGGTACGTTCTTCTCCAAATGGATCGGTAATGTAGGCCAGTAGTTCGTCTTTTTTGACTTGTTCACCTGAACTCTTCAGCAAATGAAACATACCCGATCGCGGAGAGCGCAACCAGGCGGTATAAGTGAAATTTTTGGTTGCCTCGGCATCTGGTGCTTCGCTGAGCATGCCTTTGAATTTCATCACCCGCTTCATACCCAGAATGCCCTGCTGGATGGAAAACTCATCGAAGCGCAGGTTTTCGCCTCCTTCAAAAACAATGATGGGCTTGTCGATTTCCACGGCAGTGCGCCGCAAAGAGGATTTAATGGGTTTGCCCGCAACGGTAAATGGTGCCCCAAAAGCTTGTGCCAAATCCATGCTGGGGGCATGATCGGGATTAAAACGCACCTGGGGGTAATTGTAGTGTCCCCGGCCTCCCGTGTGAAAATCGATGCCAAAATCAATCACGGGCAGGATTTCGCGGGTAAAAATTCGAGCGACCCTTGAAGCGAGTGAGCCATTGGCATTGCCCGGAAAGCTGCGGTTTACATCTTTGCCATCCGGAACATCCCTCGAAAAGTTGATGAATCCATGTACGTTCAACAAGGGAATCGCGATAACTGTACCCGCGTACAAATGATTGAATACGCCTTGCTCAATCGATCGCCGTACAATTTCCACCCCATTGACCTCATCACCATGCACTCCTCCTAGCGCCACCATACAAGGCCCAATCCTTGGGCCACGGTAAACATGTGCTTTGATGGAGATGATGTTGCCCGAGGGGATACGACCTACCGGGATTTTGATGACCACATATTGCCCCGCCTCAATCAGCGTATTGTAGATCTTGATTGGTTTGCTTTGGGTGGCTTTAGTTCGGGAATAACCTGTATTCATTCATTTCGGGTTTGGGATTTCGGATTTCAATTTGTCTTCAAATCGTGATTTCTCGGTTCAACTGAAATGCGAAATTTAACAAAAGTAAAGTACGCAAGTCAAATAACCTATAAACAGCACCTTGAAGTATTTATGAAATCTGAAATCCCTCATCCGAAACAAATGTTTAAATAGTTACTTTTCTTTTTACTTTCCCGTTTTTCAACGCGTTTACTTTCTTTTCAATAAAATCGAAAATTTTGCCTGAAACATCCACCTGGGTGAACGTTTCGATGCCCTCCAAACCCGGTGAAGCATTGACCTCCATGATCAAGGGTCCTCTTTCGGAACGCAAAATATCGACTCCGGCAACGTCCAAGCCAGTGGCTTTTGCCGCTGTACGCGCTACGTAATCCTCCTGCAAACTCAGGGGCTCAGATTGAGCAGTTGCACCCCGGTGCAAATTTGAACGAAACTCTCCATCCCGCGCTTGCCGTTTCATGGAGGCAACGACCTTGCCATTGACCACAAATGCACGAACATCGGCTCCTCGGGCTTCCCGGATAAATTCTTGCAAAATCACCCGTTCATTTACTTGCTGAAAAGCCTCGATGGTAGATTCTGCATTGCGGTAAGATTCTGACAAGATTACCCCCAAACCTTGGGCACTTTCCAGCAGTTTGATCACCACCGGTAGTCCGCCAACCATCGAAATCAATGGCCCAATGGGTTGGCCATTGC
This sequence comes from Haliscomenobacter sp., assembly GCF_040403615.1. Lineage (NCBI taxonomy): Bacteria > Pseudomonadati > Bacteroidota > Saprospiria > Saprospirales > Haliscomenobacteraceae > Haliscomenobacter > Haliscomenobacter sp. Next base: position 43,809 of record NZ_JBBAKG010000039.1, read on the forward strand.
CTACATAGGCCGTTTGGGGTACGTCAATTCCTACCTCTTGCATGCGTTGCAAGCACCGCAACTTATCCCTTGCCATCAGGAGGGCATCAGGCTTTACGGTGCTAAAAACTTTCATCAGCTTTAGATGAGACAATACAATGGCCCCCATCTGAGTAAAGGAAGAAGTAATGCGAGGAATTACCGCATCCAACTGACTGAGCGGAAAGTCTTTGTAATACATCTCTGCTCGACCTTGCTCAATGACCATGCTGCATTTGCGGTAGTCGATGACCTCCATTTGGTGGCCTCTGGCAAGGCCACACTGCAGCAATGTCTGAGTGGAATATATTTCCTGAGAAACAGAAAGAATGCCTATTTTCATGGCTTTTCATTGGATATTCACGAAGATTATAAACCAAAGCGACGATGCAGTAAAGCTGCACCTCAGGGGGCAATTTACGATTAAACTTAATTCTTGCAATTATTCAGCAATTCTTTTGGACAGACTTTCGTCGATTAGACTTCAGCTTGCCAAAAAGGGGGGACAAACTTAAATATTTGAATTTCTTGTTACCTTAGCCACGCGTTCCCAAAGGCGCTCCACCATAATCCAGGTAGTCATGTATGTTCGTCTTCTTGTGTTGATTTTTCTCGTGCTGGCGCTGGGCTCCAGGCCTTCCATTGCTCAAGGTCGCTTCAATTTTTCCGACAGCACCAAGGTCAGTTTGCTCACTTGCTCGCCTGGAGATGAGCTGTACAGCACCTTTGGACACAGTGCAGTTCGGGTCAACGATCCCCTCAGCGGCATTGACGCCGTGTTCAATTGGGGCATCTTTGATTTCAACACCCCCAATTTTTATTGGAAGTTCATGACGGGCAAACTCCTGTACCAAATGGGTGGACAAAACTGGTCGAGCTTTCTGGAAGAGTACAAAATGATCCAGCGAGCGGTGGTCGAAACGCCGATTCACTTGCCGCTGGAGGCCAAGCGCAAATTACTCGTCACCATCGAAGACAATTACCTGCCCGAAAACCGAAAATACAAGTACGACTTCTTTTTTGACAATTGCGCTACCCGCATTAGGGACGTCGTAGAGCGGGCCTTGCCCATTCAATACGTAGATACGGCGCGCACCATCAAACCACTGCGGCGTTTGTTGGACGAGTACCTGAGCAATATGCCCTGGTCGGATTTTGGCATCGACCTGATTCTTGGCTTGCCCACCGATCAGGTTGGCACTTTCCGCTACGAGATGTTTTTACCTGATTATTTGGGCAAAAACCTGCCCCATGCGCGTTATCGCGGACAAGCGATTACCGGGCCGGAAGTTGAAATCCTGGCGGCCACTCCCCTACCCCCTTTCAAAGGCCCCAAACCGCTCCTGGTCATGAGCATCGTGATGTTGGCATGGGTAGCGCTGGGCTTTTTGAAACAAGCGAAATTGATACTGATAATGGACAGGTTCTTTTTTTCCCTGATTGGCTTTGCGGGTTGTTTAATGCTTTTTCTTTGGCTGGGTACCGACCACCTGGCTACCAAAGACAACCTCAACGTACTCTGGGCCAATCCCTTCTATTTCTTCGCCCTGGGATCACTCAAAGGCAAGCGCAAAGTGTGGCTCTGGATCGTTGGCGGCTTGTGTGTATTCACCCTGGCATTTTTTCCATTTTCACCACAATTGTTGCATCCGGCGATAATTCCAATTTTGATTGCCGTAGCGCTTAGAAGTTTTAAAATCGCCCGTTTTGGAGTCTGATTTTCGCCATCATCAGCGTTCTAAACAATTAAAAACCAGCACCAACCACCCATAAAAACACCCAAATATGAATTACCCAACCCAATTCGACACCATCATCTTCGACCTTGGCGGTGTACTCGTAGACTGGAACCCCCGTTACGTATACCGCCAAATATTTTCAGACGAAGCCGAAATGGAGCGCTTCCTGCAAGAAGTGACCACCAACCACTGGAATGAACAGCAAGACGCAGGCCGCACCCTGGCAGAAGCAACGGAAATCTTGGTAGCAGAGCATCCTCATTTCGAAACCGAAATCCGCGCCTACTATGGCCGCTGGACGGAAATGCTGGCGGGTGCCATCGAAGATACGGTTGCCATTTTGGATGAAATCATCAAGAGCGGACGCCACCGCGTATACGCACTCACCAACTGGTCGAACGAAACTTGGCCCTATGCCCTGGAGTATTTCCCGTTTATGCGCTGGTTTGAAGGTGTACTGGTTTCTGGCGATGAAAAGCTGATCAAACCCGATCCGGCCATTTATGAACTGATCCTGAGCCGCTACAACATCGACCGCAGTACCGCCCTATTCATCGACGACAACCTCAAGAACATCCATGGATCCTGGGCCGTGGGACTTCCGGCAGTGCATTTCGAATCACCAGGACAATTGCGGCAGTTTTTGGCGGAGAAAGGGGTGCTTTAGGCTTCGTAGACTTTCATTCCAAATCCCTCGAATACTAATTTCTTATTGAACAAGTGCAGGCAGATATTAAGCGCAGTTTCGATAGCTAAAGCCTGCTTTGCTTCTTTCTGATTGCCTTTTTTGCCGTCGGCAAAATCACAAATGGATTTGACCAGAATCCAATTGGTGTTTTTGTCCTGGCAGGCTGCGTATAAACCAGCCCCTTCCATTTCGCCACCTTTGGCCGTGGGAAACAACCCTTCCAATTCCTCCCGGAAATTCAGGTTGTCCACCAGTTTTTCACCGGATAAGATGTCGCAGAGTTCCATTTTTGCCTCTTCGCCATTCGGCAATTGGTACTCCCAATCGCGAAGGTTTTTGAAACTATTGCGCAAGGAATTGCTCGCTTCGGGTTTACTGCCCCTCCAGATGATCCCGTTGGCTCCAACCTTTTGAATTTCATAAGGCAGGATGTGGTTGGAGACCAATACATCACCGATGTTTTGCTTGTTGGCATCCAAACCAAAAGCGATTCCAACCATGAGCACAAACCGGGGCCTCAGGGCCACAATGGCGTTGGAAACGGTCAAAATAGCGCCCATCGACGCAACCGAACCCATGGTACCACACTCTACATTGGCTACCACAAAATTTCCAAATTTGCCGATAAAATAGGTGGCATTGTCTTTTTTAGCCTCTAACAAACCCATCTCCCCGGGAAGGGGAACCATCTTTTGGTGCAAAGCTCTGGTTTCGGTTTCGGTAGCGGTGACCAGCAAAATCAAGCCTTTGTCACTGTAGGCATCTACTTCGTCGAAAGCAATTTCGTCGTATTTGGGTTTGGGATGGGTTTGTTTTGGCAGCGGCACAAAGCGGTCAGGTACTTCCGGCTCTGGTTTCTGGGCAGGCGCTGGCTTTTCCGCTTTTGCAGCCTTGCATACGAAGGTACCATCGTCTTCAAACTGGTCGGTGTAATCCCGCAAGGCATTGCTGATGCGGTTTAGTTGCAGGTTGTAATCCCGAGGATCGATGGTAAGGCTTCTATTTTGAGTTTCATTGCGGTTGAAACGTCCTGACAGCAGGATGAGGTAACCATTGAGGTCGCTCTGTCCGTTTTTTTCAGTTGCTTCCAAAAATTCTTTAATTGCTTGTCCAGTTTTTCCGTCGGAAATTAAACTATTGATGCATTGCTTCAGGGTCATCTGTATGTATTTTCTTTCCAAAAGTAATATTTTCCTGGCGATTGTAACCGCCCACGCACATAAATTTAATGGGATGAAAAATCCACTTTAATTCCTTTCTTTTGTACAAACAAACAAAAACATCAACCAATCATGCAAAAACTTGTATCCTCCCTATTGTTTGGCGCAGCCATCCTGCTCAGCATCGCCACTCAGGCACAGCCCGTTGAGCGATTGATCAAAGTCATAGTAGGAACCGACCACGACAACTGGACTTACCGCAGCGGCGAAAACGTCAATTTTTCGGTTTCGGTGTTCCGCAATGGCAATTTGCTCAAGGACGTGCGCGTCCGATACGAGATCGGTCCCGAAAAAATGCCCGCTACCAAAAAAGAGAGCATCACCCTGAAAACAGGCAATACCACCCTTGCCGGAGGCAGCCTGAGCAAGCCCGGCTTTTTGCGCTGCATCGTGATTGCCGAGGTGGAAGGCAAAGAATACCGCGGCCTGGCTACTGCGGGCATTGATCCCGATAAAATTCAGCCCGCCATTGAAAGCCCGAGCGATTTTCTGAGCTTCTGGGAAACCGCCAAAACTGACCTTGCCAAAATTCCGCTCGATGCCAAGATGACCTTGCTGCCCGAACGTTGCACCGAAAAAGTCAACGTTTACCACGTCAACATCCAGAATTTCCGGGAAGGCAGTCGCATTTATGGCATCCTCTGTATACCCAAAAAGGAAGGGAAATACCCTGCAATCTTGCGCGTACCGGGGGCAGGCGCCCGTCCTTATGCTGGAGATGTGCGTACGGCTGAGAAAGGGGTCATCACCCTAGAAATCGGCATCCACGGCATCCCCGTTACCATGGATGTCAGCGTGTACAACGACATGATGGCCAGCAGCCTCAGCGGCTATTGGACCAACAACCTCGACGACCGCGACCGCTACTACTACAAGCGGGTTTACCTGGGCTGTGTACGCGCCAACGACTTTCTGGTGAGCTTACCCCAATACGACGGCAGCAACCTGGCTGTAACAGGCGGCAGTCAGGGCGGCGCACTCTCCATTGTCACTGCGGCCCTCGATTCGCGAGTGAAATGGGCAGCCCCCATTTATCCTGCGCTATCCGACATGGTGGGTTACCTGCAAGGCCGGGCTGGGGGTTGGCCGCATATCTTTGATGCCAACAATCCGCAAAACAATACTCCCGCCAAAATCAAAACCTCCGCTTATTACGATGTGGTGAATTTTGCCAAACAACTGAAAGTACCTTGCTTCTACTCGATGGGTTTCAATGACGAGACCTGCCCCCCGACGTCCATGTGGGCGGTGTACAATTCCATTGCCGCACCAAAAGAACTCAAACTTTATCTGGAAACGGGCCACTGGACTTTCCCCGAAGAAAATGAAGCTGTGACGAATTGGTTGTTGGGGAAATTGGGGAAGTAGGGTCGAGGGAATAATGGTACCAGTCTGGACTTGTACCAGCGGGTACCCAAAGCGACACCAACGGGAACGCTGATGACGCTGATCTAGCGGATTTACACGGATTTGATCTGTGAACATCCGCTAGATCTGCTTCAGGGGTATGATTATTCAATACTTCACATCTCTACGCTTTTTTCTCCTCTTGTTCTGACTTCGCGATCAAAGCCTCGATGTATTCGAATTCGATGCCAACCATGAGCGCAATCTCCGGCACAGGCATTTTGGCAATTCTGTACAGATTGAGGATGGTATTGTTTAATCGAAGGCGTTCTTCTTCGGCGCGTTGGTGTTCTTCTTCTACTGCTCGCATCCGTTCTTCTACAGCCAGCATCCTTTCCTCTTCGGCCCGTTGCCGTTCTTTTGCCAGCAGTTCTTCAAAAACTTTCTGCGCTTTTGATTCCCCTTCTTTTACTATCATGTCGTAAGTACTCATCGTCGTTTGGTTTAAGACAGTTGGCAAAGTTTGAATAAAATCATGTACTTTATCCTTGGCAATTTCGGTGTTTTTTAACGTGGCACTTTATTAATCGTCAGGTAAACGGTATTGCTCACCTTCTGGCCATCCGCCGCTTTGGTATTCAATCGGATGCGCAGGGTGTTTACGGTGGTGATTTCAGGGATGTGCAGAAAAATTGATTGTTGGTCGGCACCTAGGTTTGCACTTTGCACCAGCACTGTATCTTCCCCTTTTTGCTCGGGATTTTTCAAAGAATAATGTGCCGAACCGTAAGTACTTGTCCAATGGTAATTCCACTGATGCAATTGGTAATTGGAAAGATTTTTGACTTCTGTATCGTCCAGTTTAAAATTGAATTTCAACACAATTCCGTCTTTTGCTACAAAGGCATCGGTCATTAAATGTCCTGTTCCACCCTTGTATCTCACTCTGCTCAGCACCCCATATTGCGTGGCAACGCCATCGTCCCATCCAGTCAAACCGGTAGTGTACAACTGTTTGTCAACCGGATTCACGATAGCCCGCTGGATTCCGGCATCAAATTGGAAAGGCAGAGCCACCATTGCGCCCTGAGGTATTCCGTCGCAATCGTGGGCAAAAAATTGATACAGCCACCCCGTGCCGTAACTGCTGTGAATAAACTGATCTCCCAGCGGGCCCCAGCTTTTATCGCTCCAGATTCCACCTCCCGGAGAATTGTCAAATTCCTGGGGTATCCACAAGGCTGGTGGACTAAAGGACGTAGGGACTTTTACCAAATCGGGTCTAATGACTCCTTTGCTTACCTCTTCCGGGCCAAATTTTACGCCATTGGGACTCCACTCTTTTTGAGCGAGGTTGGGAACATACCCATAGAATTTGTCTTTTTCAACCAGGTTGATTTTATTTGCAGGAATCCAATTGCCCTGGTTGTCACTCACAAAAATGCGATCGTCTGGCGTGATGGTAATTCCGTTGTTGACCCGAAAACCAGTGGCCAGGCTTTCTCCTGTTTTGCCATCCGGTGAGACCCGGATCAAGTTCCCAGGATCTTTATTGTCAGTGTATTCACCGGGTTTGACGTAATAGAAGTAGCCTTTGCTATCGGTAACTAAGCCAAAATTGAAGGCGTGGAAAAAAGCCGAAACATCTTGATCGGGATAAAACAGCTCGTAAAAATCTGCTTCTCCATTTTTGTTCAAGTCATGCAACCGAACAATCCCGTTTCGACAAGTCACAAAAATTTCATCGTTGATGACTTTTATGCCCATGGGTTCATAAAGTCCTGTTGCGAAGCGTTGCCAGCCAATATTTTTTAACTCCTGATCAATACCCGTAGCCATCCAAAGGTCACCCATATAGGTAGCCATCAACAAGCGACCATCACTCATGAAATCTATCGCGGTGGGTCTGATCCAGGCCATTTCGGGATTGTCAAAGGGCAAAGCAATGTTGTCTACCGCATAGGGGTAGTCTGCTGGAATTGCAACAAGCTTTGAGGGCGATGTCTTGTCCTGATCGCGATAATACATGGGGTCAAAGTGAGGACGGGACACATTTAACTGGCCATGTACCGTGGTTTTTTTTACGACCCTGTTGACGCCATGCAACATGAAATCCAGCCCAGCTTGAGGTTTTTTAGAAGCTTGAGCTTTGAAAAAAGCCCCAAATTGGGCAATATCTGCCTTTTCTTTGCCTGAAAAACGGTATACCTGTAGCTTTATGGTGTCCTTACTGGCAGGTATAGTGACCAAAAAGCGATGACGATCATCCACTCGCCAGCTGATGCCTGGCGAAGCAGCAACAATGCCACTGGCAATGCAATGCTCGGAACCATCGGCAAGTTTGCTCATGCTCAGCAGCAATTTGTCTTCAATTCCTGCTTCTGGAGTTAAAAACTTTCCCTGCAATGAAGCAATTCCTTCCTGATAAGTGGCCGCGCTGTCTCTGAGTTGGCCAATGCAAAGCAGCTCTTCACGCGATCCAGGGCCAATGACCAAAGTTTGAACCAGAACTGGTTTCTGCTGGAGATACAAAGCCTGAGGATGCTCCAGAACAGATCTACCCGAAATGGCGTAAGACAAAACTACCTCCTTCCCATAGGCGTAATGGCCATTGTATTTGAGGAATTGTGAGGGCAAAGGAGCACGAATTCCGGTTGCTTTTTTCAAACTATCCAGCTGGTTATTGTACAACCATTGCCAGCTGTCGAGTCCAGGCAGTTCAACACCTTCCACAAAGGGCTCTCCTTCACCGCGGTAGAGCTTGAATTTGGTTTCTGAAACATTCAGTTTTCCTTGCCAGGCCGCTAGAGTGCCCATGCGGTGCAAGTTGTAACTAAGATTGACCTGATTGTCGAGCTTGATGGTCAATACCGAGGTGCCCAGTCCTTGGAGTGGAGAATGAATGGCGTGCCCATAATTGCTGTTCTGGTTCATGAACCACTCCTGGCCGTATTGGAGTGAGCCAGACAAGGCTTGTTTTTTGACCAGGCTCAACTGTTGTTGCGTAGTCTTTTGTGGCTTGGGGAGGGTAGCAAGATAGGCATTGGTGATTTTGAAATATTGCCCCGGATTTTTGTCTTTTAAAAAAGCTTCTCGAATGTATTGAATCACGTAATAGCGTTCCTCTGGGTTCAACCAGTTTTGAGAAGCCATCATCCCTGCGCCATTCGTAATTGTTTTCCACATCTCGTAAGGCTGATTGCCAAATCGCAAAGGGTCTTTGCTAAACGAACGCGCTTGTGGAAGCGAAGACGTTCCATCCATTCCATGGCAGGCACTACAGGCTTTCAGGTAGATCAGTTTCCCTTTTTGAAGGGTTTTTAGATTCAATGATTGGACAACCTGGGCATGATCAATGTCCTGAGCATAAGCCGATACTTGCATTAAGAACACAAGTGAACAGGCTTTCCAAACCTGCGAAAGGGAACGATGCAGCATAAAATCTATTTTGTTACACCAAAATAGACATTTTTTTGTTGAAAATGCATTTCGCACCTAGCGACTCGATTTAAAGAACCTTGTGTTCTCTCAGAGGCGGGATTAGTAGCTTCTCTTCATTTTTTACTCCTCTTGCTTCGACTTCGCGATCAAAGCTTCTATTTATTCTGGTTCGATACCAACCATGAGTGTAATGTCTGGTACAGGCATTTTGGCCATTCGGTGCAGGTTGAGGATGGTGTTGTTTTTGATTCCCCTTCTTTTACTATCATGTCGTAAGTACTCATCTTCGTTTGGTTTAAGACCTTGGGCAAAGTTTGAATAAAATCACGCACTTTATCCTTGGCAATTTCGGTGTTTTTTAAAAAATATGCAAGCAGGAGACCTAAATCGGCGGGGAATGGTCACTTGGTATTGAGACGCGGTGTACCTCGTTTAAACAACTGTGTTCCAGACCTTCCAGGCCTGCGATTAAGACACAAAATGCATTGCTGGCAAGGTTGTGCTGGTGATGACCAACCCCCAAGCCCCTGGGAGGGGAGTCCAGCTTACGTTAGGTCAAAATGCTACCTTTTTTTAGCAACAGTAAGGTTTTTACTAACCGAAAATGTGCTCCCCTTCCAGGGGTTTGGGGGTTGGTAACTTTCGTAAATCGTTCACTATCAATGCTAAAATCAAGTATCGAAAGATGTGTATAATCGGTAGACCTTCCAGGGGCTGGGGGTTGGTAATCACCAGCACAACATTGCCAGCAATGCATTTTTGTGTCCTAATCGTAGCTCCTGAAAATCGGTAAACTTTCCCAGGCTCTTTCACGCATTTTTCGCAATTTTTCCGTAAACTTGCCTAGCAAGTGGTTCAACCACTTATTCGACCCAAACAAGACAATGAAAAAAGAAAAATACGTGTGCATCCACGGACATTTTTACCAGCCTCCGCGTGAAAATGCCTGGCTGGAAAGCGTGGAACGTCAAGACTCCGCAGCCCCATTTCACGATTGGAACGACCGCATCAACTTTGAATGTTATGCGCCCAATACCGCTGCCCGCTTGCTGGACAACGACAAGCAAATCATCAACATCGTCAACAATTACGCCCGGATCAGCTTCAATTTTGGCCCAACCCTGCTTTCCTGGATGGAAAAAGCCGATCCTGCCACTTACCAGGCCATCCTACAGGCCGATAAAGAGAGCAGATCGATCATGGGTGGGCGTGGTTCAGCCATGGCTCAGGCATATGGGCACTTGATATTGCCCTTGGCCAACCGCCGCGACAAAGAGACTCAAGTCATTTGGGGAATCCGCGATTTTGAATCCCGCTTTGGCCGCAAGCCAGAAGGGATGTGGCTCGCTGAAACTGCCGCCGATACCGAAACCCTGGAAGTATTGGCGGAAAACGGGATTGTTTTCACGGTGCTTGCACCCCGCCAAGGCAAAGCCATTCGCAAAATTGGCGCCGAAACCTGGGAAAATATTCCCGCCGATAGCATTGATCCTCGTCGGGCTTACCTGTGCAAATTGCCTTCTGGCAAAAGCATCAACCTGTTTTTTTACCACGGCGGCATTGCCCAGGATGTAGCCTTCAAAGGCATCCTCAACGATGGCATCAACTTTGCCAAATCGATCTCCAGTGCCTTTGAAAACATCGAAACGCCCCAACTCATCCATGTCGCCACCGATGGGGAAAGTTATGGCCATCACCACCGTTCTGGAGAGATGGCACTGGCGGCATGTCTCGATCACCTGGACAAGCATACCGATATCCAGGTTGTCAACTACAGCGTATATTTAAGCAAATACCCCCCGGAATGGGAAGCGCAAATCCATGAAAACAGTTCTTGGAGCTGTGTGCATGGGGTAGAGCGCTGGCGCAGCAATTGTGGGTGCAATTCTGGCGGCAGATCGGATTGGAACCAAAACTGGCGTGCCCCTCTTCGCGAAACGCTGAATTGGTTGCGCGATGAATTGATTCCCATTTATGAAACCAAAGCTGCAGGTTTCCTCAAAGATGTTTGGGATGCACGCAATGGTTATGTTGAAGTTATCCTGAACCGGGGAAATGAAAGTGTCTTGCAAAAATTCTTACACACGTATACTTCCCGAACTTTAGACGAAGCGGAAAAAACTCAACTGCTCAGATTGTTGGAGCTTCAGCGCCAGGCCATGCAGATGTTTACCAGTTGTGGGTGGTTTTTTGATGAAATATCCGGGCTTGAAACGGATCAGATTTTGCAATACGCCAATCGTGCCATTCACTATGCCGAACAAGTTGCGGGGGTAAAATTGCACGACGAATTCTTGCGTCGACTGGAAACCATTCCCAGTAATTATTACGAAAATGGCGCCACCAGTTACCGAAAAAACGTGATCCCAGCAATGGTTGATCTTTCGAGGGTAGGCATGCATTATGCGGCATCTTCACTGTTTGAAGAGTATCCCGAAAAACTGGAGATCTTCAATTACCAGATGGAAAGTGAGGTTTTTCACCGCCATGAAGGAGGCAATCAGCGGATTGCGTTCGGACGAACAAAAGTTCGCTCAAAAGTAACCTTGTCGGAGAAGCCTTTCAGTTTTGCGGTGCTTTATTTGGGGCAGCAAAACATCATCGGCCACATCTCGGTGGACATGAACAAAACGGCTTTTGAAGAAATGGGCAATAAACTGGTACCCGCTTTTGATAAAACTGACCTTGGCGACGTCGTAGGCGTGATGCAAGATTATTTTGGCTCAGAACGCTTCACCTATTGGCATTTGTTCAACGATGAAAAACGCAAAATTCTCGGTCGGATTTCGGAACGCAGCCTGAATGCAACGGAGACGGTTTTTCGGGAAATTTACAACGACAACTACCAATTGATGACGGGCATTCAATTGAGCAATATTCCCGTTCCCGAAACGTACCTGACCGCGGTCAAGTTCATCCTGAATCACGATTTAACGGAAATGTTCTCTAATGGCAACCTAATCAACATCCGCAGCTTGAAGCGCCTGATCGATGAATTCAAAAAATGGGGTGTCAAGCTGACCAATAAATCCAGTTTGCGCCTGACCATGAGCGAACGGGTGTACCACGAAATCCAGGTCATTTTGCAAGAAAAAGAGAAATCGCTGGATCGCCTGCTCTTGCTCAATCAAGCCATGGAAAGTTTGAAAGAAATCGAACTGGAACTGAATACCTGGAAGGGACAAAACTTGTACTTTTCTTCCTCCCGCCAAATGAAACGCATGCAATTTTCCGTGCATTGGTGGACGGAGTGGACCCGATTGGGTAAACACCTGGGCGTGAAGGCGGTGGAGGCTTAACCTCAAAACGCGAATGGAATGGAACATTCTTTATTCCATTCGTGTTTTAAAAAAATAGCGTAAAAGTTTAGCACCCACCTTCGGTGGGGTGCTTTTTTAAAAAATAGCCAGTAGAGTAGAGAGAAGCGGCGTTGCCGCTTCTCCCCCTCGTCAATCCGTACGT